>DASQVB010000290.1:0-5747 GCA_035640975.1 Pseudonocardiaceae bacterium | reverse complement strand
TCAAATCCCGGAGACTCGCTCCGGGTGCCGCCAAAGTGTTACCGGTATGACGTAAGTCATGAAATCGCAAATTAGGCGCGCCGGTGCCGGCTACTACTTTCGCCCACTTCACCAGGGGATTGAAGTTACCGCGACGCATGGGACCACCACGGAGCATGGTAAATACCTGTGCGTCGGACGCCGGGGCTACGAAGTCCCTCAGGTGCGCGATCACATCCGGCCGGATCGCCGCTGGCACCGTTACAGTTCGTGCGCCCGCCCGCGACTTGGGTGGCGTGCGGACGAGTCCACGCCCGACGAGATCGATGAACTGTGAGCTAATCCGAACCCAACTCCCATCAGGGGCAACATCACACCGGCGCAATGCCGTGACCTCACCCCAACGCAGTGAGCAGAACGCCGTGATGAGGATCAACGCCCGGTACTTGCGGTAGGGCATCAGCTCCGCGAGTGCGAGCACCTGAGCGACGCTCAGCACTGGGCGTTCTTCGGAATGCTCCTTGTCCGCTCCCCTGAGTTGACACGGGTTGCGCGTGATCAGCCGATCCTCCACCGCGGCCGTCATCAAGATCGCACGCAGCAGCCGATATGCCTTCGCTGTCATGGTCTGCGACAGCCCGGTAGAGAGAAGCGTTGCCCGCCACTCCCGAACGGCCGCCGTCGTGATCTTATTCAGTGGCATCTCGCCAAGATGCGGTACGACATAGTTCTTCAGCAGTCGACGGTAGAGCTGGGTGGTGCTCGGTCGCAGACCAGTCGAGGTCAGAGGTCGGCAACACGGACGACCAAGCGGCAGGCATCAGTAGCGATCGGCGAGGATCAGTGCGCGGTGTTTCGCGCGCTCGGAGGGGTTTAGACTGGCGGCGATGACGCCAAGACCACGCCCGCGATTGCTACTACCACCGCCGCGGCCACCAGCCACCGTAAATGTCGTCCTTGTCGATAACCTTTGCGTCCGTCCCAGGTCTTTCTCATGTCGAACCTGGCTCGGGCCCTCTCTGTGTACAATCGACCAAGCCCGAAGCCGAAAATTAGGACGGCAATAACTATTACCAATACCTCCGGACTCATGTCATCACCCCAGTAGGAACTCGGGTCCTCTCGTGGTGTATCTCACCACTATCTGCGCGCAGCTGCATGCCTGACGAGTGTAGTAGGCACTGTTCGTGGTCACTACTACGCATATAGTGTCTTTAGGATGAATCGCTCGTACTACGCGAATAGGACACGGTATGTGTTTAACCGATTCTGCACAGTTGCCTGTGGGCCAGTCGCCGAACACACCATCACCGTCGATTTCGACGACGGCGCCCAACGCATCTTCCGCCGCATCATCACCCAACCGATCCGCAGCTGGAAAGCCCAACCCCCCGCACCTCCCACGCCGACGACCAACCGACCGCGGGCACATGAAAGGTCTGGTCACCGCTCGGACGGCGCAGTCTGCGGGTCGGCCCCTTCAGCCTCCAGGGTGCTGCGCATCGCTGACGCGACCGCCTGCGGCGGCCCTGGACCCTGGAGCCTCTACCGACCCTGCGGCAGGATCAACAAGGCAGGCCACCGCCTGCCCCACCCCATGCGCGCCCGAGCTCACCCGGACCCGGCCGTCCGTGGACCACACGACTCCCTACGTTTCCTAACCCCAACGTCAAGCATCACCTGGGACTAAAATGGGTGTGTGGTCCCACCTGACGCTTGACGTTTTAGTCCCGGGTGATGATTAACGTTGGGGCTAGGAAACGTAGGGGTTGTGGTCCAGGGTCGTCCGGGTTCGGGATGAGCTCGGGCGGCGCGTGGGGTGGGGCAGGCGGTGGCCTGCCCGTGGTGATCTTGGCGCAGGGTCGGCAAAGGTTCCAGGGTCCTGGGCCGCCGAGGCGGTTGCGTTAGCGATGCGCGGCACCCTGGAGGCTGGAAGGGCCGACCCGCAAACTGCGCCGCCCTGGTCCGTTGGGTTCTGTGCCGACGATGACGACGTCGGTGGGGGAAGTAACGACTCAACGCCCCGGCTCCGGCGGTGGCGAGGTGGTTGGTTATTCCGCCAGTTGCTGTTCCCGTCGTCCACATCCGAGCATCGCGTCTAGGGCGAACGGGCCCGGACCCGATACCGCGATCAGGAGGAAGATCCAGCAAAACAGCGCAGCTGGTTCGCCACCGTTTTGTAGGGCAGCAACGCCTGGGGCTGGTGCACGGTGAAGTAAGCGAAGGCCATTGCACCCGAGCACACCAACGCTGCCACTCTGGTGAGCAGGCCCAGGAGGACAAGCCCACCGCCACCCACTTCGATCACCCCTGCCCACCGCAAGGGCCACGATCTGACCGGGGCCGCTGCGCCGTGGTCATCGACACCGCCAAACGCACCAAAGAGTTTGCCGCACCGTGGCAGATCAACAAAAAGGACACAACAATCCGACCCACGGACAGCGCCGGCCCGCTTAACCGCTCCATCAAGTTCTGCACCACGCTCTGCACATCCTCCCCGGAAAAGCTGGGGACTGCCGCACTGCTCGGGGTCGTAGTGCGACCAGTGTTGCTGCATTACCTCACGGCCCTCGTCCCTGCCGTGGAGCCGGGATAAGACGGCGGACGTGTGGGCGGTTGGGCATCTCAGCCGGTGCTCATCCCCAGGGCGGTGAGTAGCACCAATACCACGGTCACCACGGCGAACAGGCCGTGCGCGACGACGACCGGAACCGGCAGGTGCCGCTCGGCCGGTTCGGCCTCTCCCGATACCGAGCCGGCAGAGGCACTAGCCCGCGGCGCGCCGGCGGCAACCGCCCGGCCTCGGTAGACCGGGATCCACCGCGCCAGCAAGATAAAGCCCAGCAGCGCGACCGGGATCAACAGCACGAAGGCCACCCAGGCCAGCCGATCCTGCCCGGTGAGCAGGTAGGCAATCCAGACCACCAGGCCACCCGCGGCGAGCCCGAAGTGAGAAAACACCAGGCCGGCGGAGAACCGGGTGGCCCCGCTGCGCTGCTGGCGCAACCCACCTCGGCGGATCCACTGGCCCAACATGACGAAACCGCCCAGCGCGGTGACCACCCAGGCGACCAATGCGGCAATACCCATGACCGCGATACTCATGGCCAAGTCTCCCTGCGATATACGGAACAGCCCGTGGCCGGGGTGGCCTCACTGTCGGGGGTCAGCCCGGCCACCGGGCGCTGCTAGGTCGGGGACCGGGAGTGGCGATAGCCCGTGGCCTGGGTGGCTTCATCAGCCACCCGCACCCCATAGCGGTAGGCGAGCATGCCGCCCAAATAACCCGACACGGCCAGCGCGGCCAGGCACGCAACGGACAGCGCCAGCGGACCCCATCCCACGCTGGTGGACAGGTCGCTGGACCTCCGCCACAGGAAGCCCCCGAGATACCCGGCGGTCACCACAAGATTCAGGCCCGCATGCAACAACCCGGTGCGAAACACCGGCGTGCCGGTAGGGATGGCCAGCAGGTCCAGGAATCCGACCAGCGCGGCAGCCAATGCCCCCACCACGCCCAACCCGATCAGCCACAGCGAGCCCCGGGCCAAAAATCCCGGGTCGGCGACTAGGCGCGAGGCCACGTCGAACACCAGACTCGCCACCCATGCCCCGATCGGCACGGTCACCAGGATCGGGTGCAGCGGATGCCCGTAGGGCCCAGCCAACACCGCGCTCACCGGGTGCTTGGCCTGCTGCAGCTCGCTGCTCATCACTGGCCTCCCCCATCAAACTGATTCCACCAGACAAGTTTGGTGCTATACGGTGCCTGGGTCAATAGATTCACCGTCCAGTATCCTCCAAGGATTTCCGACCAGGACCATCGCCGTTAAAGTAGCCCTCGTGGACCCCATAGAGACCCCCTCGGTCCAGCCCGATCACCTGCCGGCTGCAGCCGCGCTGGCAGCCGCGGCAGCGCTAAGTGATCAACTGCGACGGCGAATGTATGGGTTCATCCGCCAGGCCCACCGCCCGGTCAGCCGGGAGGAGGCCGCCAAAACTGTGGGGATCTCCCGCAAGCTGGCCGCATTCCACCTGGACAAGCTGGTCGAGGTGGGGCTGCTGCGGGCCCACTACGAGCCGGTCGGCGGCATCCGCAAAGTGGGCCGCACCCCGAAGGTCTATGAGCCCACCAACACCGAGGTGCGCATCAGCATCCCGGCCAGAGAACACGATCTACTAGCCGCCATCCTCATCGACGCCTTACTGTCCCAAGACCAGGACAAGCGCGGCCACGAGGACACCTTCCAAGTCGCCCGCCACCGCGGCGCCGAGCTTGGCGCCATCGAACGCGAGCGGACCCGGCCAGGGCGCCTCAGCGCCGAACGCGCGTTGACCCTGGCCACCGCGGCCCTCACCCGATACGGCTTTGAACCCGACCGGGTCACCCCCACGTTGCTGCGCTTGCGTAACTGCCCGTTTGCTCCCCTGGCCGCCAAGGCACCACAGCTGGTCTGCGGTATCAACCACGCCTTCCTCACCGGCTTCCTCGACACCCTGCAGGCATCCACCCTCACCGCCGTGCTGGCCCCCCGCGCCGGCTGGTGCTGCGTCGAACTCACCACCGGCTAACCCACCCGAGCCACCTCGGCAATTCTAGTGCGTGAGCGCCACCGCTACCACAAAGGTGAGTGATTCCTGTTACGCACCGTTGTCTCAAGCGTTTCTTGGCGTACACACAATGTGACATTGAGAGTAACAGCACTGTTGTCTGGCCCACCTGTCGCTTGACGTTTTGGTCCCGGTGTTGGTTGACGTTGGGCTAGGAAACTGAGGTGTGGGGTGGTTTTGGGCTTGTGGTTGCGGACTGGGTGGGTGGTGGTCCGGCGGAAGGTCCGGTGTCCGCGGTCGTCCAGTTCGACGGTGATCGTGTGTTCGGCGACGTGGACGGTGAGCTCTTGGTGGGCGTGGGTGCGTCCGAGGGCGATTTTCTGTCCGACGACCATGATGACGCCACTGTTGGAGGCGCGGCGTTGCACGGTGACCGGCTCCACCGAGGGTCGGGGTGGGGGGCCGGCCGGGCGGGCACCGCGCAACTTGCAGGCCTGCTCCCAGCCCAGGGGGTTGGGCCGGGCGCGAAGGAGTTCGCGGGTGTCGGGGTCGAAGAACATCAGTGTGGCTTGCTCGATGCGGATGCTGACCACCGGGGAGCCATACCGGAAACCCACAATCCCCACGAACACCTCAGCGCTGCGCACCGCCTCCCGGCACACCTGCTCCGGTGGGCGCGGATCAGCGGTGAAATACGCCATATTCACCGGCGTGCCACCAGCCCTGATCACCGCAGACTCCGCCGCAGCCACAAACGAGCGCCCCACCGGCCATCGCCGCAGCTCCGAGGTGTGACTCAAAAACACCCGTCCCGGTGACCACATAACACACAGCATCCCAGCAGCAACCGCGATGACCACCACACCCTCGACCGCCAACGCCACCCAAACTCCAGCTCTGATGACAGATCCCGGGCTCTGCCCGGACCCGACACCGCTTCGGAGATGAGGGGCGGGCGGTGGCGGTGATCTCCTCGCGGCGCACGCAACGACGGGCAAGATCGATGCCTGGGCCGTCGAACGTCGGGGAGCACTGGAGAACCCTGGACAAACAGCGAGCGTTCGTCCTGGTCAGCCTCGATGCGTTCCTCCGCTGGCGCAGGTGAGGAAGTGCAGGACGGACGAGCTGGCCTGCAAGCCGGATCCTGTAGCTTTGCAATCGCAAGATCAACTACGTAGGGCGTGTTGACTATTAGCCGCGGTAACCACGGTCAACGG
>DASQVB010000289.1:0-2629 GCA_035640975.1 Pseudonocardiaceae bacterium | reverse complement strand
CCTCCCGCGGCGTGCTGCCGAGATCCTCAAGCTCCTGGAACCTGAATACGAATCACTGCTGGCTTGCTGCGCCCGATCGTGGAGAAATCGGTGGTGTCCTCAAATGCCCAGCCCGAGTACGTGCGTGCCCGTCGGTATCCGGTACACCCAGGTCATATCTTCAGCGAAGCCCGGCTGCAGAGACACATTGCACTCTGGGTTGCCCTTGACCTTGTATAAACCGTCAATTGGGTCGAAATTGCGGTTTTGGTCATCGATGAGGACAGTCCTGATCGGCAGGCTGCACGTCAAGTCCATGCTTTGCTTCGCGTTGTTAACGACCTGAGTCGTCACGATGACGAAGTTGGCACCAGGTCCAGCGGGTACGTCCGTGGTAACTGGTCAGGTCGCTGTCGGCGTGGCTCGTTGATCTTGCGGTCATTGTGGTGAGCATGGTGTGGTGGCTGTTGACCGGCGTCCTTGCTATGAGGACCTTGCCGTTGAGAACGGTGAGTTGCGGGCGTTGGTCGAGCGGTTGACAGCGCGCTTGGATGCGTTGGAATCGGAGAACGCCGAGCTGAGGCGGCGGTTGGGGCAGAACAGCCGGAACTCGTCGAAGCCGCCGTCGTCGGATTCGCCGTTCATCAAGCCAGCGCCGAGGTCGTTGCGGCGCAGGAGCGGGCGTAAGCCGGGCGGGCAGGCTGGGCATCCGGGATCGACGTTGGCGCAGGTCGCCGATCCGCACGAGCGGCTGAGGTATGAGCCGGGCCCGTGCGCTGGGTGCGGCGCCGATCTGAGCGGCGCGCCGGAGGTCGGCATGGAGAAGCGGCAGGTGTTCGACCTGCCGCCGATGACGGTGCGAGTGATCGAACATCAGCTGATCGCGCGCCGCTGCGCGTGCGGGGTCACCACCTGCGGTAGTGCCCCGCAGGGGGTGTCGGCGCCGGTGCAGTACGGGCCGCGGATCACCGCGATCATCCTGTATCTGTATGTCGGGCAGTTCCTGTCCAAGAAGCGCACCGCGGGCGCGCTGGCCGAGTTGTTCGGCACCCCGATCTCGGAGGGCACCGTGGGGGCGATGACCAAGCGCGCCGCCGACGGGCTGGATGAGTTCCTTGAGCTGGTCACACAGCGCATCGCCGAGGCTGAGGTGGCTGGTTTCGACGAGACAGGCCTGCGCGTGGCGGGCACGCTGCACTGGGTGCACTGCGCCCGTACCGGCAAGTACACATTGATCACCTGCCATCGCAAGCGCGGTCGTGAGGGCATCGACGACGCCGGTGTGCTCGGCCGCTTCTGTGGTGTTGCGGTGCACGACGCGTGGGCACCGTATGACACCTACCTCGATGTCGACCATCAACTTTGCTGTGCCCACGCGCTGCGTGCGCTGGCCGCCGTCACCGACACCGCTGCGCCAGACGACTGGAGCTGGGCCGACCAAGCCGCCGACGCGCTCGCCGCCATGCAGAAACTGGTGGCCGAGGCAATCGCCACCGCCGCCGACGCCCTCAACCCCCACGCCCTGACCGAGCAGCTACGGCTCTACCGATCCGCAGCCCAGATCGGCCTCACCCACACCACAGCACGCTCGGATGCGGTGATGCGCAAGCACAACGCCCTCGCTCGCAGGCTGCTTGACCGGCAAGACGACTACCTGCGCTTCATCACCGACTGGCGAATACCGCCCGACAACAATGGCTCCGAGCGGGACATCCGCATGATCAAACTCCGGCAGAAGGTGTCCGGCTGCCTCCGCTCCCTCACCGGAGCCAAACAGTTCTGCACCATCCGCAGCTACCTATCCACCGCCGCCAAACACGGCAAGCACTTATTCGACACCCTCGTCATGCTCGCCGAGGGACACCCCTGGCTGCCAGCAACTCACTGACCTTTACCCGGCGACCTGACTAGTTACCGTCCGTGTAACTCTCAAGACCAGAGCCGGGCCGGTAATTCGACTCATTGAGCTCGATCGAGGACGCCGATTGCACCATGGTCACCGTGACCGTCGCTCCAAGATTCGTAAACTGTTGGCCACCTGGTTGATCGGCACACCGGGAGTAAGGACGTTTGGGGCCGGTGTGCCGTCCGATGGCGCTGCACCGCGCTAGGAAATTACACGGGCACCTGAGAATGCCGCGCGGGATACATCGCGCACCGTTCAGGAATCAGCGTTCTGGGGAGTGTCCACCATCTCAGCACCCCAGTCCCGAACCTCGCTGACGGACGTGGACAGATGGCCCGGGTTCGCCCCGCGGTGCGCTGCTCGGCGCAACCACGAACGGCCAGCCATGCCGAGGGTACGCCGGGTAGACGCCTGTAACCGCGGGAAGGGGGGCGACCCGACGACGTCCGCGTCCTCAGTACGTATCACCTGACTCCTGGTGGTGGCCGCTGGCCACGTCGTCTTGCCCTGCCTCCTGATTGGCCTCGGCTGTTGGCTCGTCGGTTGAAGACTCGGGATCGAGTTCAGTGTCCTGTGGGGTGTCTTGTGGCTCAGTCATCGCTAGATCCTTCCACGCTAGCGATGCCTAGCACCCTTGACGGTGAAGGGACGACCCAGGCCCCGGACCCTCGCGCGGCGTGCGCTGCCCCGGCACCCACGGGGCGCGTACACACTAGGCAAGCTGCATTCCCGCTCGGTCTTGAT
>DASQVB010000288.1:0-2551 GCA_035640975.1 Pseudonocardiaceae bacterium | reverse complement strand
GCCGGTACAACTGTCCGTCGACTGTCACATCCGAGCAATCGGGCGGGGTAGGGCCACCCGTACGAATGTCTACGATCCGAGAATCCCCGAAAGTCCTAGCCGTCATGGCACAACGCTAACCTGAACATGCTGCGCAATACTGCAACACGCTGCTCATCCATACACCACCTTCTTGCAGTCTGGAATAAAGACAGCGTTCATCCAATAGGGAGACAGAACCGCACGGGAGCCCGAGGCCGATCGGCGGCGCGCCCTGCCTGATGCGTCAATCCGGGCTGCGGACACGTCCGGAGGACTTCGCACGCCGGATGGTGAGGAAGAGCCGGTGCGAGGTGATCACCAGAGCCAGCCAGGCGGCGCCGAGCAGCCAGGCGAAGATGACGTCAGTGAGCCAATGGTGGCCCAGGAACACCCGGCTGAGGCCCATGGCGAATGCCCAGGCGATCGCGGCGATCACGGTGCCGGCTCGTGCCCACCGGCTCCGTAGCCGGCGGAGGAGGAGGTAGGCAACCATGCCGGCAATGACGGTGCTGTTCAACGCATGGCCCGAGGGGAAGGAGAAGGCGTACTCGTACGGCGGGATGGCCGCAGTCAACGGGGGCCGGGCCCGGCCGACGATCGCTTTGCCGACCGTGGTCATGGCCAAGGATCCGGCGACAGCGATGAGCATCAGGATCAGCGGCGTACCCGACCGCCATCGCCACACCATTGCGATGGTGACCACCGACGCGATGATGGTCATGCCGATGAGTCCGCCGAGGTGGGTGAACCAGGTGAGGACCTGGGCGTTGGTTTCGGTGCGGAGAGCGATGGACCGGTTCAGGGCGGGTTGGTCGAGGCCGGCGATCCCGTCGTGTTCGGCCACGGCCTCATAGATTCCCGCACAAGCAGTTGTCAGCCCCACCACCAGGACCAAGCCGACTGCGGCGGTGAGGTAGAGCACCGAGTTGGCCGAGACGTGGGAGGCCAAGGAGGCCGCGAGTCGAACCAGTCCACGTCCCACCGGAGTCGGCCAGCGGGTCAGGTCGCGGTTGCCGATGCTCTCCTCGTCAGGGCTGTCGTCCGCGGCGGGCCAACGTGGTGTGTCCATCAGCTGAGGCCCAAGACGGCATGGAGGTCTGGCGCTCCCTCGTCGTCCCACAGAGGTCGGACACCACCCAGCCGGAATGTGCCGCGCCACATAGTGCAATTGTTGCGGAGACCGAAGTTGCGGGGAATCGCTTCAGCGGCCGATCTGCGTCGCCGCACTCACCACCAACCCTGTCGCCTGGCCCAACGCAGCAGCAGGATCGACACGGTGGCCATGAAGGCCAGCAGGATCGCCAGCGGCACCCAGCGGGTCTCCTGATTGACGATCACGTTCATGCCGATGATCGAGGAGGTGGCGGTGATCGGGAGGGTGACCGCCGCGATCACGGCCAGCCGTTCGGCCGCGATGGTCATCTTGGTGTCGGTCCTGGCCCGGTAGAACTCGGTGACCCCCATCAGGAAGTTCAGCTGAGCCTGGCTGATCGAGGCCACCCGCTCGTACTGGTCGAGCAGGTCCTTCATCAGCTCCAGTCCCTCCGGCGGGGCGAAGGTGGACAGCTTGATCGCGCGCCGGTAGATCTCGCCGCCCTGTGCGGCCATGGTGCGGATGGTCAGCAGTTCGTGCCGGGCGGCGAACAGCTCGGTCAGGAACTGCTGGGGCTCCTCGTCCGTGGCCGCCATCACCCGCTGCTCGAGCAGCCCTACCTGCCGGGCGATCTCGCCGACCAACGCCGCTCCCCGTCGCGCGATGGTGGAGACGATGGCGTACGTCAGCCCGAACGGTGACGTCGGGCGCAGCCGACCGCGCTCGATCCGCTCCGCCACGGACCTGGTCTCGCGGAGGGCCGCGTCCAGCGGAACCTTGGGGTTGAGCGGTCCGTGCACGGTGACCAGGAACCGCTCGCCGATGAACTGGTCCAGCTCGAGGTAGTGCACATGACCGCCGGTGCCGATCTCCGGCGCGTGGATCACGATGAACAGGTGGCTGGGATAGACGTGCACGCTGGGGATGTGGTTGCGCGTCCGGCAGCCCTCGATCGCCATCGGGTGAAAGCGGAACTGGTCGGTCAGGATGTTCTCGGCCTGCTCGCTCCATTCCGGGATGTCGAGCCAGAGAAAGCCGTCGCTGCGGTCGAGCAGGTCGGGCAGCTCGGCCAGGTCACGCGTGGTGACGCGCTCGCCGCCGGAGATCCAGCGAAGCTCCATGTGCCCTCCCCTCGATGTGTTTCTACACTCGCCCGAGCCACTTCCCGCCATCTACTCCACTTCGCGGCGTATGCACGCAGCGAGGCACGGGTCCGCGGGTCTGATTCTGCCCCCGCATACTGATGGCGCATGAATGCGATGCGACCTACTCATTGAACGAATAGATGCCGTCGGACCCAGGTTGCGGTGTACGAGACCGACACCAAGCCACCGGAAAGGCATCATGGCCATCGTTCAACTTCTTCGTGACGTGCTCGCTCGCAAGCGCGAGCGCGACTATCTCGACGGCATCCTCAGCGGACCGGACAGTGCATTC
>DASQVB010000287.1:0-3583 GCA_035640975.1 Pseudonocardiaceae bacterium | reverse complement strand
GGACCACTTCGTCACCCTCGGCCGCATCACGCCGGGCAAGGGCCAGCACATCATCGCCCGGCTGGCCCAACAGTTGAAGGTGCCGCTGGTGCTGGCCGGCCCCATCGGTCCCTACCACGACGCGGACGAACTGGCTGCCGGACTGGAAGCCGACTCCTCCGCAGCGAGCAACCCTGACGTGCGGTATTGGCAGCGAGAGGTCACCGAGCACGTCGACGGCGACTTCGTGCGCTGGGTGGGCACCGTCGGCGGACCGATTCGGGACGACCTGGTGTCCAGCGCTCGTGCATCGGTGTTCCCGCTGCAGTGGGATGAACCTGGCGGTACTGCGGTAGTCGAGTCCCTTGCGTTGGGCACCCCCGTCATCGGATTGCGCCGCGGTTGCCTGCCGGAACTGGTCGACCATGGACAAACGGGGTTGCTTGCCGACACGGTCGAGGAGCTCGCTGTTGCGCTACGCCGCGCAGGTGAACTCGACCCGCAGGCCTGCCGCATCGAGGCGGCCCAGCGCTTCACCCCCGCGGTCATGGCCGAGAAATACCTCCAGTTCTACGGCAGGCTGATCGATCACAACCCGCTGAGCTTTGGCAGCGCCTCCGCGACCTGCCGAATGCTTCTGGTCTCCGGGAGCCTGCGAAGCAGCTCAACGAACACTGCCGTGCTCCGCACCGCCCAAGCCAGTACCCCCGAGGGGGTCGAGACAGTCCTCTACACGGGTCTCGCTGGTCTCCCGCACTTCAACCCCGACGACGAGGCTGATGCGCTGCCCTCGGCGGTGGCTGATCTGCGTTCTTTGGTCCACGCGGCTGACGCGATGGTTTTCTCGACACCGGAGTACGCGGGGGCGATGCCCGGTTCGTTCAAGAACCTGCTGGACTGGGCCATCGGTGACGACCAGCCCGGATCCATCTACGAGAAGCCGGTGGCCTGGATCAACGCTTCGCCCCGGGGGGCAGTCAACGCCCACGACTCGCTGCGCAAGGTACTCGGCTATGCCAGCGCGACGATCGTCGAAGCGGCGTGCGCCGATATACCCGTCACCGGGGCGATGCTTGGCGACGACGGGCTGATCGCTGATCCCTCGGCACGCAACCACATCGTCGGCGTTCTGGCCACGCTCGCCGCTCATGTCCGCTGCCAGGAGCTCAGAACCCCGGTGGAGTGAGGTCATGGAGAAGCTGGACGGCGCGGTCTTATGCACCGTCACTTCTTCCAGAGCCAAGAACAGCTACTTGTCACAGGCAATGCCGTCGTGGTCGCGATCCAGCTCAGATCGGTAACCCGATTCTCCGCTCTTGATCGGAGCCGCACCGGCGGTCCACGCCGCGTCGCAATTCTCGTAGTAAACCGAGCCGGCGCTACTGTCGTAGTCCCACTGGGGAACGACAGGTTGGGTAGCGAGAGGCTGAGGACCGACGGGCCGGGGAACGACCGGCTGCGGCGTCACCAACTGGGGCGCGGTAGCCGGGGTCGCTACCGCCGCCCGCTCACTGGGCGTCTTGACATGCTCTGCTGGCGGCGTGGGTACCGCCCGGCGGGCAGCTGTAGTCGGGGAAACCGGTGCCGCCGGTGCTGTTGAAGCCTCCGACGCTGGCAGAACCGGTGCTGCGGGTAATGCGGCCGGAGGCTCGACCGGTGCGCGTGGCGCCACCATCGACGGCGCTGGGCCCGCCGGCTGGTTCGCCACAGTGGCTGGGCTGCTCACGGTGAACACCACGGCCAGCGCACACGACACGGTCCCGATTGCGGCAAGGCGCTTCCGAAAGCCGAAAAGTCCGGTCCCGCCGAGCACGAGCCCCACGATGGCGCCCAGCATGGTCACGGCGTTGAGGAGGGGTACCGCTGAGCACATGACTCCGACGATGCCGAGGATGAGTGATGCCCACGCGAGCCCGACGAACCTCGGCCGCGGTTCGGTTACCGTTGACCTGGGGTGACTCCGCACGGGAGCCGTTGGGAATGTCACCTTGCGGGCGGCAACGGTCCTGGTGGGAAGCTGGTCGCACAAGCTCATCGGTCACTCATCTCGGCGGGCGGTCTCACTGATGACATCCGCAGGATCGGGAGAAGGCCGGCCGTTGTTACGCGGCGCTGCCAGCGCATCACGGAGCGTCAGGTTGCAGGCCCGTGAGCCCCGGCGGCGACCAGGCCGCCGCACATGGCTTGAGAAGGGGTTCGACCAGGTGGTGAGCGTAACCACCGCCACCTCGAAGGGCCCACTCGCTGTTGTTCCGGCCTGGGATGCCGACATCGAGGCCTACGCCCGGTACAACACGGCCGACGGAGCCAAGATCCAGGTTGGCCGGTCCCGCTCTCCGCGGTGGCATCAGAACGGGCTGATCCTCACCCTCCAACCCCACGCAGCGGCGATGACCCTTGACTCAGACATCTTCGTGCGCAGTGGACACTGGAACGAGGGGATTTACGTCCACGAGCTGGTTCACGTGGCTCAATACAATGCTGGCAAGATTCCTTTCCTGATCTCCTACTTCGGTTTGGCCGCCAAGGAGATCGCCAAACGTGTACTGGCGGGTAAACCCATCGAACCGTTGACAGCCTCGCCCTATGAGACGGAGGCCTACGCGATCGAAAAGCGGTTTCTGGAGTGGTTGCGGGCCGGCAAACCGGTCGCCGATTCTTAACGCTGCACCCGCTGATGGGTGCGAAGCGGTATGTGAGCGGCTGCGCTCACCCCTGTTGCACCCACCTGTCAAACCGCAGGCTTGCCAATCGCTCAACCGTCCCCGACCTCCGAGGCGCATTGCTGAATCGCCGCTGGATCCCCGGCCGACTCCTCGATGCACTGCTGGTAGTTCTACCCGGCCGGCGAATTGAGGATCGAAACCCCGAATACCACTATCCCGATTGCAATGAGCAATCCAATGATGCCGAGCACGATCCCGGTCACTGACAGGTCACCGTTGGTCGCCTCGCCCGCTTGGCTCGGCCCCTCCCGAGCAGACCGAAGATCAACGCAAGTAGGCCCAAGACGATGCCGCCATGATCGTCCAGGACAGCGCCAGCGCCAGCAGGCCCCAATATCAGCGCGGCGATCCCCAAGCCGTTGCGGGGCCGTCTCAGGGGTGCGCCGTACGAGGGGGCCTTGACCGTACCCGGCGCAGGTCCCGCTGGGTTGTGTTCATAGTCCCCGGACGGCCAGGCGCGCAGGCCGGTGGGTGCTTCACCGTGTCTGGATAGCTACTCTGATAGGCGTTGGATATTCGGCTCGAGTTTAGAATTGCTCGCACTATGAGAAGATCCGTCTCAGCGACCTTTATCGCGCTGCTCTTGCCGCTGGCTATGGGCGCGCTCAGCTCATGCTCTGCTGATAACGAACGGCCGGGCGGTGTGCCGAGCCAGGCCGTTTCGCCTCAGGTGCAGATGTCGAACCGTCTGGCGATGGTACAGACGCAGATCGCTGCCAGGGGGATCAAAGATTCCCGGGTCCTCGAGGCGATGCGAACCGTCCCGCGCCACGAATTCGTTCCTCCCGGGCAGATCAGCCGAGCGTACGGGGACCGGGCCCTGCCCATCGGCGAGGGACAAACGATCAGCCAGCCCTACATTGTCGCTCTCATGACCG
>DASQVB010000286.1:0-4810 GCA_035640975.1 Pseudonocardiaceae bacterium | reverse complement strand
GGTGGAACGAATCGTGCCGCTTGCACGGCTGCGGTGGATCGGGTTCGCGCACCTGGAGTCCGACGAGTCCGGGTCGATGAACCAGTGGCTGGCGGCCGCCTCACACGCCCAGATCGCCCACGGCGCGCTGGGCTGCGAAGTGTCGATCAACGACCTGGCCGATCGGCCGCCGCGGGCGCTCACCGAGGGCGAGGTGATCGACCTCGGTGGCAAGCGGGTCCGCCACCTCGACACCCCGCACACACCCCATGGCTGAGACTCCCGGGCGCTGTTCGAGGAGACGACCCGCACGCTGCTCTGCGGGGATGTGCTGAGCCAGGTCGGCAACAGATCAGCGACGGAAAGCGACATCCTGGAACCCGCGATCGCAGCGGAGGAAGCCTTCGGCTCCACCTCACTGGGCCCGCACACCGCCCCCGCCCTGCGCCGCCTCGCCGACCTCGATCCGCACGTCCTTGCGATCATGCACGGTTCGTCCTATGCCGGGGATGGCGCCGCCGTCCTGCATTCCGTCGCCGATTACTACGACCAGCGGCTGCGCGCCGCACTCGCCTAAAGGAGCACTGCCATGTCCGCGATTCCGGAACTCGCCGCCACCCATCACGCCGCGATCACTGTTACTGATCTGGACGCCAGCATCGCCTGGTACGAGCAGGTGTTCGGGTTCACCAAGTTCATGGAGGGCCCGCACCCTGGGGGCTATGCGATTCTGCTCATCGAGCCTCGGTCGCAGGTAATCCTCGCCGTGCACCGCCACGACGCCAACTCCGGTGAGCGATTCGCCGAGACCCGCACCGGCCTGGACCACATCGGCTGGTCGGTGCCCCGCCGTGAGGACCTGGATACGTGGCAGGCTCGGTTGGAGTCGCTTGGCGTCACGTTCACGCCCGTGGTGGACGTCGAGGAGCAGGGTATCGAGTTCTCCGTCATCGTGCTGCGCGATCCCGACAACATCCAGCTCGAACTGTGCTGGACGCCGGCAGGGTGAGCTACCCGCTCGGGACGGCGCCGAGCTGCTGAAGCAGGCCGAGCACGTCGAGCTGCCCCCAGCGCTCGACGATCTGACCATCGGCGATCCGGAAGATGTTGATCCCCGGCAAGGTGACGGCCCGATTGGTCGGAGCGACTCCCATCACGGGTCCGCAGTGCGTGCCACCGGCGGTGAACCGCTCGACCACCAGATCGCGCTCGGCGATGAGCTCGTGCAGCTCGCTGTGCCAGTCCGGGAATGCGGCGCGGAAGTCAGCGGCGACCCTCCGGAAACCGTTCTGGTCAGGAGAATAGCCCGGGTTCGGGTTGTGGTTGACGAAGTCGGGGGCAAGGTAGCCCTCGACGGTATCGAACTCACCGCGGCTGAACAGCGCCTGGATGCACTGGTCCACGATCGCCTTGTTGTTATCCAGAACGCTCATGTCGACCTCCTTGGCCGGATCGGGGTGTGCGACCAGGGTGCGGGCGCCCCCAGAAAGCCGTCCATGCCAGGAATCTGGGGTTACGGCGCTGCGTGGTCGGCCCCACACTGGGTGGATGCAGGCGCCCGCCGCAGTGGCCCTAGCACAGCGGGAGCTGGTCGGGCTGGCCCGCGCCAGCCCCGATGTGCCGACCTTTGCCGCGATCGCAGACCACATTGTGAGTCGGGTTCTGCCGCACGACGGGTCGTGCTGGCACACCATGGACCCGGCGACGCTGCTGATCACCGGACACACCACGCTGAACCTGCCCAACCGGTTCCCGTTGCTGGCGGCCAACGAGTACCTGGCCGATGACGTGAATCGCTTCGCCGATCTGGCGCGAGCGCCCCACCCGGTCGGCGTTCTCACTCGGGCGACCGGGGGCCAGCCGGAGCGGAGTGTGCGGTGGCGGGAGATGTTAAGCCCCAACGGCTTCGACGCCGAGCTTCGAGTGTCGTTCGTGGACGGGCGTTCGTGCCCGGGTTCGCTGATCCTGGTCCGGGACAAAGGCCGGCCAGACTTCACCGAAGGTGAGATCGAGGCAGCCAGGTTGCTATCCGGCGTGTTCGCCGGTGCAGTACGCCGCATCCAGCTCCGCACCACGGCGAGTCGGGATGATCTCGATGCGCCTGGAGTGCTGGTTCTCGACAGGCTCGGCGACATCGACTCCGCCAGCGGTAGCGCCCTGAACTGGCTGGAGTGCTTCGATGGGCAGCCTCCGCCTGCGGTGTTCTCGGTGGCGGCCACGGCCCGCGACGGCAGGGCGGCACAGGCCCGCGTTCGGAGTCCTGACGGTCGGTGGTGGATCATGCACGGATCCCAGCTTGAGGGTGACCGGCAGGGCAGGACGTCGGTAATTGTGGAGGGCGCCCGACCTGACGATCTGGTACCGCTGATCGTCGATGCATATGAACTGTCCCGACGGGAGCAGACGGTGGTCGGGATGGTGTTGCGAGGTGCATCCACGCGGCAGATCTCGCGGGCACTGGCGATCTCGCCCTACACCGTGCAGGAGCACCTCACGTCGATCTTCAACAAGACCGGAGTACGAAGCCGCGCCGAGCTCGTCGGCCAGGTCTTCTTCCGGCACGTCCTGCCCGGTATCGAATGATGACGCCCTTGGACGATCGCGAACTCCTCGACGCGGACGTGACGATGAGATGGGGGCAAGCGGTCACCGTGTTCGCGGAGCGCGAGATTCGACCGGCTCGAGGTCGAAGGGCTTGTGTGACTCGGCTTGGTACCAGTAGGCCACCGAGGAGAGGTCGTCGCTGCGTTTGTTCGCATGGCCATGTTCGATGCTGACCCGGATGGATCGTTCGAATGGTATGGGATCTTCAATGTGGAAGCGGTACATGCTGATCTGCCCGCTCCAGTTGTCCCCGCCGGGCAGCGTGATGCCGTGGTATGGCGCGTGATACGTCTGCGTCGGGCACCAGGCGGTGTTGAAATAGTCTTCGGTGCCGGTGCCGTGCAGCGTCGGTGGCCACTTGTCGCCGTCGATGAAAATCATGTCGTCGCCTTCGCCGTACCAGTTCCATTCGTTGGTGTCGCGAAGGTTATGGATGTTGAGCACGCAACCGACGTAGTGCCCGCGGCCGGTCGCGTCCAGGATGGTGTAGTTGGATTGCCCGTCGAGGTTCTCTCCGGTAAGCAGGAAGTCTGGGTTGCTCTCTGATCCCTGGTCAATGCCCGGGCAGGGGTTGCTGCGTCGCCACTGGGCGTGGAAGCGTCCGATGCCGTCTTCGAGCTCGTCGATCTCCTCGTAGTCGATGTAGTAGTAGAAGAACACCCGCTCTTCGGTCAGCTCACTGGTGATCTCCAGCCGGGCGCCCGCGCCGAACGGCATGTGGAAAAAGCAGTTGAACCCCTTGCCGTCCTCCGGGCTCATCTGCAGCGGGGCGGAGACGAAGTTGGCGGTGCGGCCGTGCCCGATCCCGAAGAAATCACCGAGAGGGACGGCGATGCTGGGATGTTCTTCGCCGTCCCAGTATGCGCGGAGCACGAGCCTGCGCAGGTAGTCGGGCTGGCGCATCCACGGATTGCGCAGCATCTGTTCGTTGGCGACGGTCACCCAGATGTGGTTGATGGTGCCGGCTGCCTCGATGTCCGCCAGCGTGGCGTTCTGCCCAGGTTCGAGGGTGAGGCGGTCGTCGTTACCGCCGGTGCGGTCCCAGCTCGACGCCCGGCGCCGGCGGGTGCTGCGCAGCCGCGGCAGGTCTCGCAGGCTTGAACCGTAGGAGCCGTAGTTGACGGTCATGCCGTCCCTCCTATGTCTACGGCGGCGGGCTTGGCGCGCTCGGTCGGTACGATCCGGCTGCCGTTGCGAAACGCCGCTTCCAGTGATTCCAGGCTGCGTTCCTTGGTCTCCGGCACCATCCGCCACACGATTGGGAAGACCACGACGCCAATCACGGCAAAGACGATGAAGGCGGTACCTATGCCCGCGAATGCGACGAAGCTCGGAAACGCCAGTGAAATGACAAAGGCGGCCAACCAGTTGAACAAGGTGGCGATCGCCATCGCCATGCCCCGGATGGCGAGTGGGAAGATTTCGGCCAGCATCACCCACAACACCGGGCCCCAGGTCGCCGAGAAGGTGTTGGTGAACACCACGAATGCAGCTGCCGCGATGACGAACAGCGCGGTCGAGTTGACCGGGAGAATCAGCACTGCCGCACCGACGGCGAACAAGCTGGCCGACATACCCACCAGACCGGCCAGCAGAACGGGTTTGCGGCCTCGCCGATCCACGACCTTGGATCGCACGACCAGCGCGATGGTGGCGATGTTCACCAGTCCGTTGACGAAACCGAACAGCAATGCGGTGGTCTCGGACACCCCGAAGCCGGTGAGGATGGTCGGTGCGTAGTACACGATCGCGTTGATCCCGGTGATCTGCTGGAAGATGGCCAGCAGGGCACCCAGCAGCAGCAGTCGACGCACCCAGGAGGCGGACAGCCGGGCGCCGGTGTGCGTGTCGCGCTGCTGCTGTTCAAGCGCCGTGATCTCGGTGAGCTCACGCTCGGCGAGCTCAGGGTCAGCGCGCAAGTCGATCAGGACCTCGCGTGCCCGTTCGGGATGTCCACGTCGTACCAGCGATCGGGGGGTGTCGGGCATGGCGAACATGCCGACCATCAGCACGACCGCGGGGAACACGCCGATGAGCAGCATCCACCGCCACGAGCCGGTGAAGGCCAGTGCATAGCCGATGGCCGCGGACAGAGCCGTCCCCACGATGATCATATACTGGTTCAGGGAAGTGATCGCGCCACGGTCGGCAGCGGGTGCCATCTCGGCCAGGTACAGCGGCACCAACACCGACGCGATACCGATGGCCAGTCCGAGGATGAAACGGA
>DASQVB010000285.1:0-5127 GCA_035640975.1 Pseudonocardiaceae bacterium | reverse complement strand
AGTTGCTGCGGTGGTCAGCCGCTGCGCCATCTCCGGCGGTAACAGGTCCAGCGCCCCGACGACCCGCACTCGCCACGGGTTGCCCGGCGCGCACAGCTCGTCGACGACATCAGCGATGATCTTCAGCAACGGCTCCACCTGATCGGGCGGGCGGTTGCGCAGGTTGTCCGGCGACAGCAACCAGAACGTGGCGATCTCCACACCGGCCTCGCGGCACCAGCCGAGCAGTTCGACCAGCTTGGCAGCACCAACCCGGTGACCGTCACTGACGTCGGCGAACCCGACCTCCTTGGCCCAGCGACGATTCCCATCCACGATCACCGCAACGTGGCGGGGGCGATCCGCGGTGTCGAGCTGGCGGCGCAACCTGCGCTCGTAGACGGCGTAGACGAGGTCCTGCAGCCTCACAAGTCGGGAAGGTTACGCCCGACACGTTCATGCATTGACCGGCAGGACACCTGGCCGATTCCGCTGGTCGTTCAGTGGTACTGGTGCACTACGGCGTGGCCCTTGCCGCGACGGATCAAAGCCCGGTTGACCGGAACGGTCACCACAAATGCGACGCCGAGCGCAACAGCCAGTGCACCCCAGAACAGCCACGAGTTCAGACCGGCTTCCATCGCCCCCGGGATGATCAACATGATCGCGTTGTCGACGATCTCCATGACGGTGATGGAAACGGTGTCTGCGACGAGAGCCACCCCGATCGCCGCCCTGAGCGCGAGGCCCGAGCGCAACACCGGAACGATGGTGAAGGAGTAGCCGAACAGGAACGCCAGTGCGATCGCAAGCATGATGGTCGCGCCGTTGCTCCACTCCAGGGCGGTGCCGATGACCAGACCGAGGATCTCGCCGATGGCGCAGCCGGTGAGGCAATGCGCCGTCGCGACCACCGCCAACCGGTTGAGCTCATGCCGTCCCTGCGCGGTAAGCGGTGCGACCCCGTGCCGGGTGCGCTGATGCGCGTCGTGATCAACCGTGTGTTCGGACATGATGCTCTCCGCTGGCCGTGGTCGTTGGCTTCTACAGCCGGTTCCCACCGACCAACCGTATACCCGGCGCGGGTATTTCCGATCGCCAGCTGCTTTCCCGAGCGGCGATCAGAACCGGAGCTACAGTTGCGGCCCCCGGGCACGTAGATCGTCGACGGTGGCCATCGCCTGCTTGAGGTCACCGAGCCAGTCCTGAGCGTGCTCTCCGACCAGGCGCACTGCCCAGGCCAGCGCTTCGGACCGAGACCGCGCCACCCCGGCGTCGACCAGGGTGTCCAGCACGAGCCGCTCAGGCTGCCGCAACCGGGTCATCACCGGCACCGACAGCGTCGTGAACAACTCCTCGGTGCCACCCAGCCGGGCACCCCACGCCACCTTGCGCCGGTAGCGGTGCTCGGCCTGGCGGGCGATCTCGATCCGCTGATCGCGGGTGTCCTCCCGGAACCGGCTGATTCGACCCGACTCCGCCGCGGCCCGCTCGGCATCATCGGTGAACTCCTCGCCCAACGGACGCAACTCTCCTACCACGACGATCTCCTCGCGATCCACGGTGACGTCGACCTCACCGGTGAACCAGCCGTCCGGCAACCGGCCGACGAACCAGGCCTTGGCGTCGTCAGCCGACGGCAGGTCCGCCTGCTGCCAGCCGCCCCGTCCGTGCCCTCGACCACCGGGTCGCATCCCGTGCGGCCGTCCCCGTCCCACCATGTCGTCATCCTCTTCCACTCGCAGTGCCCGTTGAAGTAATTACATCATTACTAACGTTGCAGAGTCGAGCGGAACTCATTCGCCATCCGCGAACAGGAACTGGTAGCTACCTGCTCTGGAGCTGACCTTGTAGATCCTCCGGGGAGGTCACCGGGCGGTCACAGACGAACCCATGGCAGACGTAGGCCGCGGGAGCCCCCGCTACCAGGTCCCGCCCGGCGAGCATCGGGTGCTCGGCACCCGGTTCGCCGGCCAGCACAACCGCGCCGCCGGGTGCGGCCCACCGGGCCTTGACTTCCAGCGCTGCGCGCGCCGTATCCCCGGCCGGACCGATCACAGCGATCTGCACCGGCCCATGTGCCAGCGCCTCTGCGGTGGTCAGCCAGTGTCCGGCCGCCTGCGGTGCCCTGGCCAGCACTAATCCAGCCCGTGCCACGGCAGCTTCGGCCGCCGCGCGGTAGGACTCCGAGCCGGTTAACGCCGAAGCGGTGGTCAGCGCACCAGCCAGCGCGGACGCGCCCGCCGGGGTTGCATTGTCGGCCGGGTTGGCGGGACGGCGGAACAGCGCCTCGGCATCCGATGCGGTATCGAACCAGGCACCGGCATGTTCCGGATCGGCGAAATGCTTCTGGACCTGCTCCAGTAACGGCGTCGCGGCCTGCAGCCATCGATCCGCCCCGGTGGCCTGGTGCAACGCGAGCAAGCCTTCGATCAGCCAGGCGTAGTCGGCGAGCACCGCAGCGGCCGTGCCGACCACACCACCGCGTGAGCTGCGCCGCAATCTGCCATCGACGAGGTGCGTGTCCAGCATCAGCTCTGCTGCTGCTGCCGCCGCCGCAGTCCATTCCGGACGGTCCAAGACGCCGCCGGCCTCGGCTAGCGCGGTGATCACCATCCCATTCCACTCGGTGACCACCTTGTCGTCCCGCGCCGGCTGTGGCCGGGCGGCTCGGGCAGCGAGCAGTACGGTGCGTACCTGCTCCCAACGGTCGGCGTCATCAGGCTCGGCGGGCAACTGCAACACCGAGGTGCCGTGCTCGAACGTCCCTGTCGGGGTCACCTCCAGTAGCTTCGCCGCCCACTGACCGTCATCAGGTCCGAGCACCTCGACGAGCTGCTGTGGCGTCCACACGTAGGTGGCGCCCTCGTGACCATCGGTGTCGGCGTCCAGCGACGCCGCGAAACCACCTTGCGGGGTACCCAGCTGCTCGAGCAGGAACGTCGCGGTCTGCTCAGTGACCCGCCGGGCAGTCGCCGAGTTGGCCAGCCGGGTCAGATGGGTGTAGACGCGCAGCAATAACGCGTTGTCATAGAGCATCTTCTCGAAATGTGGCACCACCCAGGCGGCGTCGACGCAGTAACGGGCGAACCCACCCGCAAGCTGGTCGTACATCCCACCGCGGGCCATCGCGTCACACGTTTTCTGCACCATGGACAGCGCCGGCTGCGAGCCGGTCCGCTCGTGATGCCGGAGCAAGAATTCCAGCAGCATCGACGGCGGGAACTTCGGGGCGCCACCGAAGCCGGCGTGCTGGCGGTCGAACTCCCCCGCCAGCTTGTCGACCGCAGCGGCCAGCACCCGGTCGTCCACCGCGAACTCGGCCAGCGGCGCGGCCCGTTCGGTGAGCTGCCCGACGACCCGCTTGGCAGCCTCCCGCACCTCGTCACTGCGGTTGGCCCAGGCCTGCCGGACAGCGACCAGCAGCTGAGGGAAGCCTGGCAGGCCGTGTCGGGTCGATGGCGGGTAGTAGGTGCCGCAGTGGAACGGCTCGCCGGTCGGTGTCAGGAAGCAGGTCATCGGCCATCCACCGTGGCCGGTCATTGCAACGGTCGCCTCCATGTAGACGGAGTCGACGTCGGGGCGCTCCTCCCGATCCACCTTGATGTTGACGAAGTTGGCGTTCATCACGCGAGCGATGTCCTCGTCCTCGAAGGACTCGTGTGCCATCACGTGACACCAGTGGCAGGCTGCGTAACCCACCGACAGCAGCACGGGCACATCGCGCTTTGCCGCCTCAGCGAACGCCTCGTCACACCACGGCCACCAGTCGACTGGATTGGTGGCGTGCTGCAGCAGGTATGGACTGGTGGAAGTCTCGAGCCGATTCACCATGTCGGCTATCCTCCCTGCCCTGCGTGCGGCGCAGAAGCCCCATTACTGCGGTGGTTTGTCGCCGTCGTCGTCGAAGGACTTCGGGACCCGGCGTAGGTGCTTGTTCATCGAGCGCACCAGCAGCGCCACGGCGAGGAAGAACAACAGCAGAACCACCAGACCGACCGGCGCAGCTTTGCCGAAATCCTCGCCTTGGCCGCCGGGATCCGGCGCCGGAGAGGGGGTTTGGACGAGCTCGGATCCAGTCCCGGCCGCATAGCCGGTCCACCATGCCGCTTCCGCGACCCCCAGCGCGTCGGTGGTGGCCAGCAGCAGGGTCATGCGTGCACCCGTTCCCGTACGCCGGAGAACAAGTCGTCCTCGGGCACCGTGGTGTCGACCAGCGAGCGAGCCAACTCGTATTCCTCAGTCGGCCACAGCTCTCGCTGTACGGTGTGCGGCACCACAAACCACCGACTAGCCGGGTCGATCTGAGTGGCGTGTGCCCGCAGCGCATCGTCGCGCACTCCGAAGTACTCGCCACACTCCACCCGGGTGGTGACCCGCTCCATGACGTCCGGAACCGACGGATCCCACTTCGCCAGCCACTCGCCGAACGGCGACTCCGCTCCTGCGGCGAGCAACGCCTCGTGCAGCAATTGCATCCGTCTGCGGGAGAAGCCGTGCATGTAGTACAGCTTCAACGGCTGCCACGGCTGGCCGGCGTCGGGGAAGCGATCTGGATCGCCTGCGGCGTCGAACGCCGCCACCGACACCTCGTGGCAACGGATGTGGTCGGGGTGCGGATAGCCGCCGTTCTCGTCGTAGGTCACTACCACGTGCGGCCGGAACTCACGGATCACCCGCACCAGATCATGGGTAGGACCTTCCAGGGGCACCACCGCGAAACACCCCGGCGGCAGCGGCGGCTTGGGATCCCCTTCTGGCAAGCCGGAGTCGACGTAGCCCAGCCAGCGGTGTCGCACGCCAAGAATCTGCGCGGCGCGGGCCATCTCCTGCCGGCGGACTGCGCTCATCTCCTCAGGGCGCTCGGCAAGGTCGGCCGGTATGAACGACGGGTTCAGGATGCTGCCGCGTTCCCCGCCGGTGCAGGTGACCACCATCACATCGTGGCTTTCTGCAACGTACCGGGCCATCGTTGCGGCACCCTTGCTGGACTCGTCGTCAGGGTGGGCGTGTACCGCCATCATTCGCAGCTGCTCCGCCATGGACGCCTGCTCATCCCTCCTCCACCGCCCGTGCCGGACGTGCTGCCCGGCCGGTGGGAATACTGCCGATCGATCACCGGATACCACTTGTTGAGCCCGTACCGGA
>DASQVB010000284.1:0-3510 GCA_035640975.1 Pseudonocardiaceae bacterium | reverse complement strand
TGGGGCGAGCCTCCGGGCCAGCTGTATGTGTCTGAGGGAGCCATCTACGTCGGCTCACTGCGGTTCGGCAACGTGGTGTTGTTCATCCAGCCGCCGCGCGGGTTCGGTGAGAACCCGGTAGCGATCTATCACGACCCCGAGCTGCCCCCGTCGCATCAGTACCTGGCCGCCTACCGGTGGCTGGAGCACTCCTTCGGCGCGCATGCCCTGGTGCATCTGGGCAAGCACGGCAACCTGGAGTGGCTGCCCGGCAAGGGGTTGGGACTGGCTGCGCAGGATGCTCCGGATGCGGTGCTCGGCAATCTGCCGCTGGTGTACCCGTTCATCGTCAACGACCCCGGTGAGGGCACCCAAGCAAAGCGCCGGGCGCACGCCACCATTGTCGACCACTTGATCCCGCCGATGGCCCGGGCCGACAGCTACGGTGACCTCGCGCGTCTTGAGCAGCTGCTCGACGAGTACGCCACGGTGGCGGCGCTGGACCCGGACAAGCTCCCCACGCTGCGCGGGCAGATCTGGACACTGATCCAGAGCGCCCAGCTGCATCGTGATCTGGGTGCCGACGCCGCACCGGGGGAGGAGGACTTCGACGACTTCGTACTGCACCTCGACGGATACCTCTGCGAAATCAAGGACGTGCAGATCCGCGACGGGCTGCACGTGCTGGGACGAGTGCCTGAGGGTGATGAGCTGGTCAACGACGTGCTCGCAGTGTTGCGTGCCCGCCAAGTGTTCGGTTCCGGCGCGGTGCTGCCCGGATTGCGGACGGCCATCGCTGAGTGCGTCGGCCTGGACGAGCAGGGGCCGCTGGCCGACGTCGACCGCCTGGAGGCGCTGGCTCGCGCGCTGGTGCAGGGTGTCCACGCAGCCGACTGGGATGTGTCGAAGGTGCCGGCCGTGGTGGCCGAGGTGCTGGGGTCCGACGTGCTGGGGCCTGAGGTAACGGGGAGACCAGACGCCGGGGTGATCTCGGTGCTGCGGTTCGGCTGCACCGAGCTGGTGCCCCGGCTGGCCGGTACCCCCGCTGAGATCACCAACGTGTTGCGCGCCTTGGACGGCCGGTTCATCGAGCCCGGACCATCCGGATCACCCACTCGCGGTCTGATTTCCGTGCTGCCCACCGGACGCAACTTCTACGCGGTGGATCCCAAGTCCATCCCGTCGCGCAACGCCTTTGAGGTGGGCGCCGCGCTGGCCGATTCGCTGCTCGCCCGGCACCGTGCGGACACCGGTATCTGGCCCGCCTCGGTAGGCCTCACCGTCTGGGGCACGTCTGCGATGCGCACGCAGGGTGACGATATTGCGGAGGTACTGGCGCTGCTCGGTGTCCGCCCGGCCTGGGACGACGCCTCACGCCGGGTGACCGGGCTGGAGGTGGTCGGCCTGGCCGAGCTCGGCCGGCCCCGCATCGACGTCGTGCTGCGCATCTCCGGCTTCTTCCGGGACGCCTTCCCCCACGTGATCGCCCTGATCGACGATGCGATTGATACCGTTGCGCGGCTGGACGAGGGCACCGAGGACAACTACGTCGCCGCGCACTACCGCGCCGATCTCGCTACGCACGGTGACGACCGGCGGGCCCGTACCCGGATCTTCGGTTCCAAGCCGGGCGCCTACGGCGCTGGACTGCTGCCACTGATCGACAGCCGGCAGTGGCGCACCGACGCCGACCTCGCCGAGGTCTACGCCGCCTGGGGCGGCTACGCCTATGGGCGTGGCCTGGACGGTGCCGCGGCGCGTGGCGACATGGAGCACGCCTTTCGCCGTATCGCGGTGGCTGCCAAGAACGTCGACACCCGCGAGCATGACATCGCCGATTCTGACGACTACTTCCAGTACCACGGCGGGATGGTCGCCATGGTGCGCTCGTTAACCGGCAGCGATCCGGCAGCCTACGTCGGTGACTCCGCGGTTCCCCATGCTGTGAAGACCCGGTCACTGGCCGAGGAGACCCGCCGGGTCTTCCGTTCTCGGGTGGTCAACCCGCGGTGGATCACCGCAATGCAACGGCACGGTTACAAGGGCGCCTTTGAGCTGGCTGCCACTGTCGACTACCTGTTCGGTTTCGATGCCACCGCAGGCGTGGTGGAGGACTGGATGTACCACCAGCTCGCCGAGTCCTACATCTTCGACTCCGGGGTGCAGCAGTTCCTCCGGCAGTCCAACCCATGGGCGCTACGTGGGATGACCGAGCGGCTGCTCGAAGCCGCTGACCGCGGCCTGTGGGCCCAGCCCGATCCCACTGACCTCGATGCGCTGCAGGCGATCTACCTAGCCCTTGAGGGAGACCTCGAGGGCTAGGTCGTGAGCATTCAGTGCCCAGTGGCACTGAAATGCATGAAGTCCACCGGCGCAGACGACCGCCCACCCCAGGTCCAGCCCGCTGCCTCGAACGCAGTCACCGCCGGGCTGCCGGGTAACACCATGCCCGGGCGCTGCCAATCCCGATCGAGGTAGCTCGAGGCCAGCTCAGGCACTACCAGGTCACCCTGGACGTAAGGGTTGTGGAACGGGTTGAGGTCGATCGCCAGCCCATAGGAGTGCGCCGACCAGCGGACCTGGCCCACGATCTGACGGCAGACGAAGGCCGAGGTGTTGTTGCCGTCCCCGGTAGGTGGCAGGTCCAGCTCAGGGGCGGCCGTCACCCGCATCTCCTCGATCGGAAAACCCGCATCGAACAGCTGCTTGAAGATATCCACCACGGGCTGCGCGGCTTCCGCGTTCACCAGCATCTCGCCGGTATGCACGCGGCCGTCGAAGCCGTGGAAGGACATCGTGAGGTAACGCAGCTGGTCGACCTGCACCGGGCAGGTCGGTTTCCAGGTGCTGCGGGCCAGCACCGGAGGCGGTACTGGAGCGATCGTCGACTCAAAGGCGTCCGAGACAGGCGGCTCCCCGCGGTCGACGGTCGGTAGCCGCCGGTCCACCAGCGCATCGGGAGTAGACCGCACCACGCCGTATCCGTCCGGACGCAGCGGCAGCGGCTGAGCACCCACCACCCAGACCGGGGCGGGTTCGGCGGTAGGGCTCGCCGGCTGCCTGACCTGCTTGGTCGGCACCCGTGATGCTGCGCCGGGGATCTGCTCGGCGGCTGTGACGGAAACCAGCAGCAAGACGCCAGTGATCAGCAAAAGGAGATGTCGTGAGCCGAACGCCACGTCGACACCATGTCAGACCGCTCCAGCGGTCCCTGGCCCCCCCGCGTGATGTCACACAGTGCCACCTGATGGAGTGACGCGGCGCGCTGGCAAGGAAGCGGCAGGAGGTCGGTGGAATGCGAATGGTCGGACGGGTGGCACTGTTGATCGTGACGCTGCTGGCCGGGCTTTCTACCCGGGCTGCGCTGGCGGGGGCCTCCACACCGGTGCAGCCGCAGATCGTCGGTGGTGCCTTGACCGCCAGCGGCCAACACCCCTGGATGGTCGCCTTGACCACGGTGGCCAGCAAGTCGGCCTATTGCGGTGGCGCGCTGGTCGCCCCCGATCGCGTGGTGACCGCCGCGCACTGCAT
>DASQVB010000283.1:0-2520 GCA_035640975.1 Pseudonocardiaceae bacterium | reverse complement strand
AGGCCAGCTTCTGGCCGAAGCCACCATCCGCTCCGCCACCCACCGCCCATCAATCCACGCCGACCTCCATGTAGAGGCCGGCCACCTGCCCGTCGGAACCCGAACCCGACTGGTCGACGCCGTCCTGGACGCGACCGCCGTGGAACCAGGAATCCATCTCCAAGTGACCCTGCCAGCCGGCGATGGCGAAATGCTCGACCGGCTTCGGGAACGCTGCGACGACCTGCAGACCCGATCGGCCGGAGCCAGCTGCCTTGCCACGGGCACTCTTCGACGAGAGCCGACCGGCCAGATCAATCCCTGAACAGAGGTCAGGGGGCGGCGTGTGTGCCTGTCCATGCCGGTCCTGAAACAGCCGTGAGTTCCCACCTACAGCGTCATTCGGTGCGGACTACTTAGTTTCCTGCTGGGCCATACCCAGCCAACGCAACACGGTCCCGTCGACCGCCTCGAACACCTCCGCGCCGAATGGTTGCGTCTTGGGCGCTCGGGTTTGACGTTGCCTGGCTGGACCATATCGCCGCGGTGACATGCGGGGCAGTTTCGTTCGGGGTGACCAGCGTCGGCTGCGGCGCAACGCTGATTTTGCGGGCCGACGACGGCCCCGATATACTTTAGATACGAAACTAGATGGAGGAGAACATGACAACGATTGCGGTGTTCGGAGCGACCGGGAAAACCGGCCGCCTGGTAGTGGAGCGGGCACTTGCCGCGGGCCACGAGGTGCGAGCGCTCGTACGAGATCCAGCCAAGCTCACCGCTACCGGCGAGCGGCTGACGGTGGTCAAGGGCGATGTCCTCGACGCCGCCGCGGTCGGGGAGACAGTCCGCGACGCGGAAGTGGTGCTGAGCCTGTTCGGCCACGTACCCGGCTCGCCGAAGACGTTGCAGACTGACGGAACGCAGCTGATCGTGGACGCCATGCACCGGCATGGCGTGAAACGGATCATCTCGTTGTCCGGTGGTGGTCTGCGCGATGCTCAGGACCGTCCGAAGCTGTCGGACCACATCATCCGATTCCTGCTGAAGACCATGGCCGGGCACGTGCTGGCCGACGCCGAGCACCATCTGGAGGTCCTGCAGGCCAGTGGACTGGACTGGACAGTGGTCCGGGCACCTAGGTTGCTCGACACTCCGGCGACTGGCTCCTACCGCGTGGGTTCGGTGGGTGTGGAGGCCAGCACCAAGATCAGCCGAGCGGACTTCGCCGACTTCATCCTCACCCAGGTCGACGACCGCAGCTACATCCGCCAGCTACCGTTCGTCAGCGCGTAGCTGCCGCTCCGTTGGTGGCGGAAGCGACAGCGCACACCCGTCGCAGCAGTTCGCGACGACGTGACGGTCACCCCGACACGGCACGGCGGCAGCGTGAGGTGGCGGCGGTGTTGACCGGGGTGACCAGGCTGGCGCGTCGGCTGACCACGGCGCGCCAGACTCCTATCCACGCCCGGCGACTCCGCCGCACCCAGGTGGAGGCCCTGTTCGTGCTCGCTCACTCGTCGCGTCCGGTCACTCCCAGCGTCCTGGCCGCGAAGCTGGGCGTGACCGCGGGCGCTGTCTCGCAGCTGCTGGATTCGCTGCGAGCTCAAGACCTGATTGCGACCGTCGAAAACCCGATCGACGGCCGATCTCGTGTTGTCGTGCTCACCGAGGCCGCCCGCACGGAGATCGACGCCTTCGAGCAGAGCGTCGTGGCCGATCTGCTACCGATGTTCGGAGCCCTGACCACGAGCGAGCTCGGCAAGCTCGCGGAGCTGCTGAATCGACTTCCGGAGTGATGTCGGTTCAGCCATTTTCACAAGCCGAGGTGACCTGTGCCATTCAGCGGGGTCACACCGCTGGCCACGGGCCTGGCCGATGGTGACAGCCCGCGAGTCGTGGCACCGAATCAGTTCGGAGGGAGCGGGCTGGATGTGCGCACGGACACGACGACGTCGTGAATGGCCTGGCTGACTGCGACGGCGTCGGTCTCCTCCTCGAGGAGTGATACGTGAGTGGTGGCGCCGGCGATCCGGTGGAGGCTGTTGGTCGACAGGGTGGCCATCTGCTCCTGCGCCTTCTGCGATGCCGCGTCGTGCCCGGTGTCGGCGGTGAGGACGATGAGCGGCTTGTCGTCCAGCGTGGTCAGGGCAGCTGCCTGCTGCGTCGATGCGGATCCCTGGAGCAGCTCCTCGATGAAACTCGCGAGGTGGCGGGCGGTCGAGGTGTTGGCCCGTGCCTCGTCCCGGGAGCGTGGCGGAAGGCTGCCGTAGGAGAACGGGTTGAGCAGGCGTGCAGCGCCTAGATGTGCGACGGCGGGCAGCAACGCGGCAACCCGACCGGTGAGTTCGGAGGGCTCCACGTTGGTCGGCCGGGCCGGGCCGGGTCTGGGAGCGGTGGAGTCGAGTAGCACCACACCGGCGACCTGATCGGGGAACTGGGCGGCGAAGCTACGCACGTACAGGCCACCGAATGAGTGACCAGCGAGCACGTACGGCCCGGGCACGTCGGCGCGTTCGAGCAGTGTGTGGAGGTCCGCGG
>DASQVB010000282.1:0-2138 GCA_035640975.1 Pseudonocardiaceae bacterium | reverse complement strand
CTTGCCCTCAGCAGCAAGCTCATCGGCGCGGCGGAGCTTGCGCACGATCTCCTCCGCCGAATGCATCTTCCGCTTACGTCCAGCCATCAGTTCCAGTGTCCTTCCAGCCCCATCCTGGGGCCATCGGACTCTAAAACCAAGCGGCGTCATGCACGGGGGACACGCCAGCGGGACCACCGACATCGACATGCAGCACATCAGACGTATGATCAACCGGTTCCGCACCATGGTTGATTCGGTGAGGTCGACGGGATGGGGTGGGCAAGTACCGCCCCATGCAATCGTGGAGCCGTCTCGGCACCATTCGACTTGAGTCCGCAGCACGTTTGATTCCACGCGGTTGGCCGGGCTCAACGGCGGGTCGCCGTAGTCTCTGCGGATGCTGCAGGGCCTGCCACCCACCACACCGGCAGCCGACTCTGCCGGATACTGGGTTCATGATTAGTGCTGTTGCCGCGTTCCGCACGGTTGCTATCGCCGAGGCGCTGTCCTGGACCGGCCTGCTCGTAGGCATGGTCTTCAAGTACCTGGTGGTGGGCGATGATATCGGCGTGAAGGTCTTTGGTCCGATCCACGGCGGCCTGTTCCTGATCTACCTCGCAGTGACAATGTTGGTACGCCGCCAGTTGCGCTGGAGCACCGCGGCCACGGTCCTCGCGCTCGTCGCCAGCGTTCCGCCGCTGGGTACCCTGGTTTTCGAGCGATGGGCGACCCGCACCGGCCGGCTGGAGATCGGCACGCGCACACAGCGCTCCGAGTCGCTGGACGTTCACCCACCGACCGACGCGCGGACACCGTGATCCGGATCACGGCTGTGGTGAGGTGCGCCGGTCCGCCGACAAACGCAGATCGTCGTCGAGTTCTACCTCTCCCTCGCTGCCGCCCTCATCGTGATCCGCCACCTGATCAACCGAGTCCGCACCCTCAACCGCTGGCCAATCAGACCCACCACACGGCACCCCCGCTAAACGATCATCTGCCGGTCGTTCTGAACCGCGCCTGCGGACGTGCTCTCACCACAGACGATGAGCGTTCGCAGTGTGAATGAAACACGCAGCTAATCGGTGCTAATCCATGGTTCTGGGATGCTGGCACCACAGCCAGGCCGCAAGTCGACATCGAGTTTGGCAGCGCGCTGCGCAGCTCGGCGGAGGGTCGGTCGCAGCGATCGCCTCCGTCGGCGAGCACCGAGGAGCAGGAAGCCCGTCCAAGTCCGTGCCGTCCATGTGCCGCCCGCGTGGGAGATATCTGTGGTTCCCACGTCAGTGATGGCAAGCCGAACCGCTGCTCAAAAGCTCTGTCTCACCCGAGTCAAGTTGCTCCTGAGCTCACGATCAACTACGTGCGACGTGCTGTTGGCGTGCCGATAGCCGCGGTGCACCACGGTGACAGCGCGGCATCGTGAGATGGCCCCAGGCCGAGACTACTGCCGGTCGGTCGACACCCGCCGAATCCAAAGAACCCCCACGGGGTCACTCCCCGAGTCTGGGTGATCCGACGGGTGCACAGTCCTCGCAGAGCAGCACCATACCGGCCACCCTGTGCAAGGCCATGTACTTCTCGGCCGTCATGAACGTGCTGCCCTCATGAGGTAGCTGCACCTCCCGTTCGTATCCACACTTCTCACACGCCAAAACCATCCATTGGGGCGCCGGGAGAGGTTCAGAGCTCGTTGTCATACCCACATCGTCTCAGAACCCAGGGACACCCCTCACCGCTATCCCAAAACGTGCTCGCCCATGGCTCGCAATTGTGCGCTGTCCGGCCACGCCGACGGCATGCAATGCACGCTCGGTGACGCCGGTGATCAAGCAGATTGTTGCGGCGCTACGGTCGCTGTACGTTTGTCCAGCGTTCTGGGTCTCGATGTAGCGGTGGACATTAATCCGTGCTGGGAGTGCCGCACAGCGGCGCGCGGCGCTTCGACAAGCTTTCCAAGTAACTACTCCGGTCGCAGATCACAGTCGTGCGGACCTCGTCTCGTTCGAGATCGTCGGTCGCGGTCCTGGCGCCGGCGATCAATCCCCCGTGCTTCCTCAAGCGGGAAGCTCTCGTCACCCACTGCGACGAAGGAGACACGCAACCGCCCTCCCTAGCGTGGCCCCACAGCCCACCATCTTGACCAACGGCCATACGCG
>DASQVB010000281.1:0-13747 GCA_035640975.1 Pseudonocardiaceae bacterium | reverse complement strand
CTACACACGGTTCCGAACATGGTGGACCGGACTCATCGATCAAGAGCCCGAGCTGTTCATCCACTGGAACCGCACGCGCGCATTCGACTGGAGAGGATGAGAAGAGCGGAATGACGGGAGACTGTCACGTTCCGTTCCGTGGGAGCCCGGGGGTGAGAATCCCCCGGGCGACCCGACAAGTCGCACTGCCTGAGACGCTGACGGGCTGGGTGCTTTTATGCAGCTCTGGATGTCCCCGAACTCAACAGCAGGGCTGCCCTGGTGACGTGGAAGAGCTTTGCTGTTGATTTCAGGACATCCAGGGCTGTCGAGCGGCGATCGACTTGACGACCTCGATCACGAGCTGCGTTCGACGCGCTGGTCCTTCACGCGGGATCAGGGGAGTAGAAGCGATGCGATGAACGGTGGAAATGCCGCGATCACTGGCGCCGCCACGGGCAGACGCCTACTCAGGTTTGCTCGAAAGGCAGGGGTTCGCCGGTCTTCAGGCAGGACAGGATTGCCGGTCATCCTTCGCTGACGCCCTTGAGCATGTGAAGGCGGAATCGGTCAGTCCCTGCCAGAGTTCTTCTGGTGTGGTCTGGATGTAGGTCACGTAGACGAGCTGGGGATTGTTCACCGGTGTGTCCTCCAGCGCGTGCTTCAGATCAGCAAGTGCGCGCACCCGCTCCTGGTCGTATTGGCCGATGCAGCGTTCAGCGATGTCGTTGATGGGCACAGCATTGAGGTAATGCAGCTTCTCCCTGCCGCGCCGGACCGTGGTGATCAGATTGGCCGCCTCCAACACGGCCAGGTGCTTGCTCGCCGCCTGCCGAGTCATATTCAGGCCAGCGCACGGCCCCCGCAAAGTCTGACCGTTGTGGTTGTTCAGGCCACCCAGCAGCCGCCGACGGTTCCCATCGGCGAGCGCCTTGAAGACCGCGTCCATCTCCATCACTTATTCGGCAACTGAATGGTTGCATATCTGGCAATCGACTAGTTGCATATCAAGCGATGATCACCGGGCGTTGAGTTCGACCGCGGTGGCCCGGACCTCTCGCTCACTGGCGCCTGCGGCCACCAGCTTCCGGTACCGGTTGAGCAGTCGGGGAGCGTGGAAGGCCAGTACCGCGACCAGGTTTCCCGCTTGGAAATAGCCGGCGACGGTGCCCCTGATCGTGCCGGGGTCGTGCAACACCTCCACGGACGTCGCCAGATCACAGCGCCCGATCAGCTGTAGCGTCAGCCCGTACTGGTCGGACCAGAAGTACGGCACAACGTCGGCCTGCCGGGTGATCTCCGCTCCGGCGATTCGTTGTGCGACAACCGCGGCCTGCTCGGTGGCCGATGTCCAATGCTCGATCCGCCGCCGGTCCCCGACCGTGGGGTGCTGCCAGGCGGCGACGTCACCGACCGCGTAGACGTTGGTGGTGCCCTCCACCAGCCCGGTAGCGTCGCACCGCAGCCCGCCTTCGGTGGATACGCCGAGGCCGGCCAGCCATCCGCCGTTGACGACCGTGCCCACACCGACCACGCCACAGTCGGCGCGCACGATGCTTCCATCAGCCAGCCGGGCGGCGATGCCGCCGTTGCTGTCCGCGTCGGGGAAGTCTTCCAGCCTGACCCCACAGCGCACTGTCACACCGTGGTCGGTCTGCAATCGGGCACACAGCTGACCCATCTGTTCACCAAGAACTCGGGCGAACGGCACTGGCAGCGCCTCGATCATGGTCACGTCCAGGCCGGCCATGCGGGCGGTAGCGGCAACTTCGGCACCGATAAAGCCGGCCCCGACCACCAGTAGCGAACGGGCTCGGGAAAGGGAGTCCCGCAGCGCCCGGCAGTCCTCCAGGGTGCGCAGCATATGCAGCTCTGGGTGGTCAGGCTGGCCGGGCAGCCGCCGTGGCAGTACCCCGGTCGCCACGACCAGCGCGTCGTAGCGAAGCCGGCTGCCGTCGGCGAGTTCCACAACGGTGCGGTCGACGCCGACCGCGGACCTGCCCAGGTGCAGCGAGGCCTCAAGGTCGGCCAGGTCGCCGCGGTGCAGGACGGCCCGTTCCTCGGGCCACTGCCCGGCGAGGATCTGTTTGGACAGTGGGGGCCGGTCGTAGGGTTCATGCGCCTCGTCCCCGACGAGGCTGATCTGGCCGGGAAACCCCGCCACGCGCAAGGACTCCACGGTACGAAGGCCGCCGAGCCCAGCGCCGACCACCACTACGTGCTCCATTCGCGCCTCCGGTTCAGGACTCGCTGCGTAGCTGCTCCCGTAGCCGGGCCAGCGTCCGGGACAGCAGGCGGGAGACGTGCATCTGCGAAAGCCCTATCTGTTGCGCGATCTCGCTTTGGGTCAGGCCTGCGAAGAAGCGCAGTTTGAGAATGATGCACTCGCGTTCGGGCAACCTGTCCAGCAGTGGGGCCAAGGTTGTGCGGTATTCCACCCGGCCGAGCTCGGCGTCAGCCGTACCGACGATCTCCTCCAGCAGCGTACCGGCGCCGTCGGCGTCGAGCAGGCTGTCCAGTGAGCCGGTGCGGTATCCGCCGGCCGCCTCCAGCCCTTCCAATACCTGTTCCCGCGGCAGGTCCAGGTACTCGGCGAGCTCACTGACGGTTGGTGCCCTGCCGTGCTGCTGCGACAGCACCGACATCGCCGACCCGATAGCGACGTGTAAATCCTTCAGCCGTCGTGGGACCCGCATCGCCCAGGCATGATCTCGGAAGTACCGACGCACCTCGCCGGTGATGGTGGGTACTGCGAAAGACAGGAAGTCGCTCCCCCGTTCGGGTTCGAAACGGTCCACGGCGTGGATGAGTCCCACGCTGGCGACCTGCTCGAGATCGTCCCGAGGCTCACCGCGGTGGCTGAACCGGCGGGCGATGTGGTGCGCCAGCGGCAAATGTGCGGTCACCAGCCGGTCACGCAGTTCATCTCGCCGTGGGCTGTCCGGCTTCAGCTCGACGAGCTCGGCGAACAGCGCGGCTAGGTGCCCGTATTCGGTGCTCTCAGCCGCGACCCATCCCTCGGATTTCTCGGTGGGCGTCACCAACGCTGCGCCACCGTCTCGTCGTGGCAGCGCTTCACCAGCGTGATGCTCACCACCGGGCAGTCAGAGTCCGGCTCGTCGGTCACTCGCACCTCGTCGACCAGCGTGGTCAGCACCCGCCAGCCGAAGGAATCCTGCCGCACGCGGGCTCCCGGTTTCGCCGGCACCGACGCGGTGACCTCCATCTGCCCGGCGTCGAGCCACAACGTGCACGTCAGCATCGCATCCGCAGCAGCGATAACTACCAGCTCCGCGGCCGCCTCGTCCACCGCCAGCCGTAGGTCTTCCACGGTGTCGAGGTCGAAATCAGCTCGAGCGGCAAGGTCGGCCACCACCAGCCGCAACGGAGGCAGCTCCGTTGCCTCGGCCGCAACCTGCATCACGACGGTACGTCGGTTTCGCCGTACACCAAGGTCGGGCGTGCTGGCGTTTGCCTGCTCGCCGGATCCCATCACTGCCACGACGCCTCCTACCCGACGATGGACCGCCCGAGGCCGATCCTGCCTGGCGTCTGTAGGAGTACGCACTACTTCAACCGAAAGTTGTGTGCCAAGGGCGCCGCGCATCGACAAGGTGACGGCTGCAGCTCGCGGCTACGCTGAGAGGTCGGAAACGTGATGACCGACAAATCAAGGAAGGGGTGCTATCAACCCGCCAGCAGCGGCTGCCGACCCACCCACAGCTCCCGGCGTTCCTCCTCGGTCAACCCTCCCCACACGCCGTACGGCTCCCGTACAGCCAACGCATGACGGCGGCACTGCTCCAGGACGGGGCAACGCTGACATATCTCCTTGGCGCGGTCAGCGCGGCGTGCCCGCGCTGACCCTCGCTCACCGTCTGGATGGAAAAAAACGCTACTATTCAGGCCTTGGCATGATCCCCGAAGCTGCCAATCCCACTCGCTCGCCACCGGCCTTGGAAGTCGTCGGGTATCTGTCATCTCCAACACCGTCCTCAGCCGCTCGGCAGCTCCTCACGTCTAGCAACAGATACCCATGGCGCGATGGTGGCAAACCTGACCTTCAGTCACTTACGGCTGGTAGTGGGGGTTGGCGCAGGGTGTCGATCACGTAGGGCATAATGGACTGCGATGGTTACACCGATGCCGGTGTGACCGAGGTCGACTGCGACGCGCCTTCCGTGGCGCACGAGCTTCTCCGCATCTGGACTGCCACGTTTGAGACTGGTGAGTCCGAGATTGGGGGGTGGCACGCATCAGCCGCCACCGTCCCTCAAGGAGAGGATTTCCTCCGCGTGCCTTCACCACACGCTGCCCCTGTCCAACCATGCAGTTTCCGCGAGCTCGGGGTTTCCACGGAACTGCTGGCTGTGCTTGCCAAGCGCGGCATCACCACGGCGTTCCCGATCCAGACTGCGACACTTCCCGACGCGCTCGCTGGTCGTGATGTGCTCGGCCGCGGTCGAACCGGCAGTGGCAAGACGCTTGCCTTCGCGCTCCCCACGGTCAGCGCGTTGGATCGCTCCGGGCTGCCCCGCACCGCCCGTCACCCACGCGCGTTGGTGTTGGTACCCACCCGGGAACTAGCCAACCAGGTCGCTGACACCTTCGCTCCGCTGGCTGCTGCCCTCGGGCAGCGGATCACGACGGTCTATGGCGGCGTTGGCCAGGGTGAGCAGGTGTCCGCGCTGCGTGGAGGGATCGACGTCCTCATCGCCTGCCCGGGTCGGTTGGAGGACCTGGTCGAACAGGGCCACCTGCGCCTTGACGCCGTCGAGGTCACAGTACTGGATGAGGCCGACCACATGGCCGACCTCGGGTTCCTGCCTGCGGTGCGCAGACTGCTTGATCGCACCCCTGCGGGAACCCAGCGGCTGCTGTTCTCGGCAACCCTGGATACCGCCGTGGACGTTCTGGTGCGCCGCTACCTGACCGATCCGGTGGTGCACTCGGTGGATCCGCCGGTGGCGCCGGTGTCGACGATGGCGCACCATGTGTTCACCGTGGAGCATACCGACAAGACCTCTGTGGTCCGCGAGCTCGCCTCCGGTCAGCGGCGCAGCCTGCTGTTCACCCGGACCAAGCACGGCGCGAAGAAGCTCGCCAAGCAGCTGACCGCCGCCGGGCTGCCCGCCGTGGAGCTACACGGAAATCTCTCGCAGAACGCCAGGACACGCAATCTTGCGGCATTCAGTGAAGGCAGCGCGCGGGTACTGGTGGCTACCGACATCGCCGCGCGCGGCATCCACGTCGATGAGATCGGTCTGGTCGTGCATGTGGATCCGCCTGCCGAGTACAAGGGCTACCTGCACCGTTCCGGGCGCACCGCCAGAGCGGGCGCCGAGGGGATCGTGGTCACCCTGTCCACCCCGGACCAGTCCGGGGAACTGCGGACACTGACTCGACAGGCCGGCATCAAGCCGGTGACGACGCGGGTGCGTCCCGGTGCCGAACAGATCACCGCGCTCACCGGCCCGCCGGCCCCACTGGTCGCCCCGGCTGCTGGCGGCACGTCGGCGCCGTCCACCAGCCGCCGAGACGGCGGCATTGTCGGGGCTTCCCGTCGTGGACCACGGCGAGCCCCCCGGCGCCGCTCCACCCGCCGCGCCGCCTGAGGAAGGGTAGGTCGGCGACCGTGCCCGCCCGCGTCGATCAGCAGCAGACCGGCCGGGAAGCGGCGCCGCCACCGCCGCGCTCGTTGTCGGTGATTACGGCGTGTCCCGCGGATCTTCAAGCTTGTTGCTAACTGTCGGGTTCCCCAACTCAACAGCAGTGCTGTCCTGGGTCGATCGAACAGCCCTGCTGGTGGGTTCGGGACGCCACGAGCACTCTAGTCTCGACCACCGATCCCGTCCGTGATCCGCGGGACACGGCTAGACCACCGCGTCGCGGCCTCGATGAAAACTCACTGACGGCAGCGCCCGCACTCGTTGCCGGATCTGGCCTTCAAGGAATGGCCGGCCGGCGGCCAGCCCGGGCAGGCTGTGTCGACCTGGCGCAGCCGCTGACCCGACAGCTGCCACCGCAGAGCTCCCAGAGTGTCCCCAACCTCGGCACCGGCGGCCACCACCTGCTCGGTAAATCCGGTGACTCATGTCAACCGGTAGGTTGTCTCGCTCGATCACCGTCACCCAGATGTAGGCGTCGGCGCGAACGCGGGCGGTCAGCACCGAGCACGATGGCGTGGTCGCCGATCGTAGTCTTTGTCGTGATGCTCTCCTCTGGTTGTACCGGGCTTCGTCGGTACCGAGGACGAGCGTGCGCGCGCTGGGATGCGACGATGCGAGTAGTCGGCTATTCGCGTGGCGGTGAGTTCGGCGCGGTCGAGGAGGTCTGGGATAGCCCCTTGAGGAGTTGCTCGACGGCGGTCGGCACGGTGAAACCAGTGGGCCCGATGCTGACACAGGACCAGCGGCCGTCGCTGACGACGGGCACGCCGGCTTTGGCCATGCTTTCCACCAGATCACCGGCGAGGTAACTGTGACGGCTGTCCCAGACTCGTTGACGGTCGGCCTGGCCGAGGTCAGCCCACCACTGGTGAGCCAGTTGCAGGGAGTTGCTCATCGCGGAACCACCTTCTGGGTAGTTGTTATTTCTGCAGCTCGACGGTGCAGTCGGCTGGATCATTGAGTGCCGCGTCAATGCGGCCGGCCCCTGCCGGTCACAAGCGAATTCGGGTAAACTCGGCAATAGTCGTCGCCTAGGTGTCGCAACCCCATTGGGCCGATTGGACGGCTAGCTCGTTACGTCCTCGTAAGAGCATTGCAGGCAAATGGTTGGCACGTATGCTTCGGTCTTCACGATCACATACTCCGACGATGCAACGCGGGAGTATCGACCAGCTTGCGGTGCTGGTGTGGGGCTGTCCTACCGGGGAACGGGAACGTCGCCAGTGGTGGCGGTGATGCCGAGAGCCTGTTGCGCGAGTTGACGCTGCGTGGCGACGAGGTCGCCGACGACCTCGCGCTGTGTGGCGAGCAACTGCTCAAACGGGTCATAAGCTGAGGTCAACGCGGTGGAGTCGACCTGGCGGGCCAAGTCGGCCCACACCTGGACTGACCTCAGTGAAGTGTCGAGCCCTTGACGCACGAGCTGGGCCATCGAGTCATGCGGGCGCTGCGGGGACGGAGTGTCCTGGACCGGTCGTAGGCCTCGGTCCTCGCGAACGTCGGTGCCCCGTCGATCGTCCTTAATATGCGTGAGCATGTATCAGTACTCCGAGCCTAGGGGATGCCGGATAAGCCGTCCACACACCACCCTCCTCGTGATCAGCGCAGCGTGCAACCACCTTCGCAATAAAATCGCGGTAACATTTAAAAGACCAGGCGATGACAGTACGTCATAATTTCTCCGTTGCCGCTGGGCAATTTTCCTGGTTGGGCCGCTGATGATGTCCAGCCGGATTCATCCGCGGACGCAGCGGCTGCTGGGGCCCGGTCACATCGACGACCGCGCGGACCAAATGATGATCAGGAGACAGCTGGCACACCGGATCCGTCCGGGCAGCGTCGCCAGTGAGCTGGAAGGCCTGGCACCGGCAGCCGCCGAAGTCGACCTCTTTGCGCGGGCAGCTCCGACATGGCTCAGGCATCCATCCCGATCCCCGGAACCGGGTGAACGCCGCAGAATGGTGCCAGATCGTGTGCAGTGAGTGCTCCCGCACGCTGTCGATGTCCAGTCCGGCGACCTGCCCTGCGGCTGGGCACGGCAGCACCCGCCCGTCGGGTGCGATGATGATGTGCCGTCGTCCCCAGCCGTGCATGCATGGTTTTGGGTAGGGCTCGTGGTAGTCCGCGACGACGTAAAGGATTTCGAGGGTATCGCCGTACGTCGCTCGCGCGCGGGTCACGGCATGCTCGGCGGCGACGACCTGCTCGCGCGTAGGCAGCAGCGCTGACCGGTTGAGTAACGCCCAACCGTAATACTGCGTATGCGCGAGCTCGAGCCGGTCGGCACCCAGTGCAGCGGCGAGTTCCACCAGCGGCCCGACCCGACCGATGTTTCCACGATGCAGCACGACGTTGATCGTCAGCGGTAGCTCCAGCGCCGTGATCACTCGGGCAGCCGTGATCTTGCGTTCCCACACGCGGGCACCCGCCACCTCGTCGGCTGCCGCGCGGTCGGTGTCCTGGATGCTGAGTTGGACGTGGTCAAGCCCAGCCTGCGCGAGCTCGGTCGCACGCCGCTCGTCGAGGCCCACCCCACTGGTGACCAGGCTGACGTAGAAGTCGAGATCGCGGGCCCGTGCGACAAGCTCGGTCAGGTCCGGGCGGGCCAGCGGCTCGCCCCCAGTGAGGTGCAGTTGCAGCACGCCGAGCCGCCGCGCCTCCTCCAGCACACGGAACCACTCCGGCAATGCCAACTCCGCTGCTTGCGGGACAGCAACGGGATTGGAGCAGTACGGGCAGTGCAGCGGGCAGCGGTAGGTCAGCTCGGCAAGCAAGCCAAGCGGCCTATTCATTGCTGGTCACTAGCAGGCCGTGGGCGATCAGATCTCGCAGCAGTGACATGACGTCCTCGACTGCGACATCGTCGTACACCTCGACGATCGACTTCAGCATGTCGGCCACGCTCTGGTTGCCGTCGCACTGCCGGACGACGGCAGCTGCCGTCTCGTTCATCATGAGCACGCCCTCAGGGAACAGCAGCACCGTCTCACCGCTGAGCGGATCGGTTCCGGCGCGCACCCCGCGGCGCAGCTGCGGCCGGTCGGTGAGCGACAACGTTGCCATCATCGAAGCAGAGCATGCTCGATCGCGTCGAGTATGCTCCACAGCACATCGGTCTTGAACGCCAGTGCATGTAGGGCGGCGTCCTGGCTTTCCCTGGACGTGCAATGCGACAACACGATATCCAGGGCGTCTGCGCATTCTAGGCGGGCCTGGCCTATCCGCGAGTCAAAGTACACGAGAGCCTCTTGGTCGATCCACGAGTAGTATTTCCTCAACGCGGTGGTCCGTGCCGCCATCGCCTGGGGTGCGAACAACTCGGTCAATGACGACGCGATCCCCTCGATCCATGGCCTGGTCCGGGCAAAGGTGACATAGGAATCGACTGCGAAACGCACCCCCGCCAGCAAGTGCAGCTCGTCGACGACCTCCGTCCGGTTCAATCCGACCGCATCAACCAGCACCAGCCAGCGGGCACAACCGCCATCACTGTCCGTGGTGCCGTCGTGGTATAAGATTCGCGGCAGCCACCGCCGCCGGACCTCTGGCAACGGGCAGTTCGCGATGATGGCCGCGTCCTTCTGCGGCAGACTCCGCTGGTAATACCACCGGTTGGCCACATAAGCTCGTAGGTGAGCAGGCTCAAGCTCACCGGTGGCCATCCGCTGATGAAAGGGATGCTTGTCCCAGTAGTTTCGCTGCTGAGCCCGCAGTATGCCCTCGAAGTCGTCCCGATTCAACGCTGGAAAATCTTCATTCATCTTTCCCCCTCTGCTGATGGCTCGACCCCGCAAGCGGATCTCGGTGCTGCAGCTCGTATTGCGTTCACAGCTCGTATTGGGCACCGTCCTCGGCGATGCTCGCACCGGCGCTGGCGAGGAAAGCCCGTTCGGGCCCGTCCTCGAACAGCATCGGATTGGTGTTGTTGATATGGGTGTACACCACGTGAGCCGCCGTTTGAGCGCCAGTCGGTTGGCCAAGCAAGCGAAGGCTGCCGTCGGTTCCGCTGACGGGCAGGTGGCCCATCGAGCGGGCCGTCGCGGTGCCGCGCCCGTGCTGGCTCATCTCGTCATCAACCCAGAACGTGCCGTCCACGAGGACCAGATGGGCTTGGTCGATGTGCTTGAGTGCAGCATCGCCGAGCACGGCGACCGAGGGCAGGAACACCGCTGCGCGAGCGGTGCGCTGGTCGGTGATCCGGTAACCGATAACCACACCGGAATTCAGACCCCCGCCTTGTGGAACACCGCCTCGTGGAACGCTGCCGCGTGCGTAGCGAGGAAGCCGGCCGCAGCTGGCGTCGAAAGGCTCACACCAGATTGGCGACGCGGCGCCATCTCGGTACCGCAACGCGAACCGCTCACCGGGGTGAACCTCGTGCCAACGGATCACCGTGTAGCTCTCCAACGTGGGGAGCACCCCGCAGTGGTTCAGCAGAGTGCGCACCGCCGCGGTTGCGTACACGTGCAGCTCGCTGGCCTGTCGAAGGGAGAGCAACCCCAGAGTGTGGTCGAGCTCGGCATCGGTGAGAAAGACGCCATGTATCGGTGCGGTGCACTCGCCTACTCCAGGCCATAGGTCAGTGCATCCACCCAGTGCGGCGTCGAGGTCTGGCCCAGCATTGCCCAGAAACCACTCGCCTGCACCGTCGCCGACGGCAATGGTGCAAGACCGTCGCCGAGTCACGGGGCGTGAGCCGGACCGTGCAGCGTCACATACCGGGCATCCGCAGTTCCATTGCGGTACGCCACCGCCGGCCGCAGAGCCTAGAATTCGAACCAACATCTCAATGCCAGCTGGCACCCGGCGGCGTCTGACTGACCTCAGCGTCGAGCCACGTACATCGTTACTTCCATGGGAGTCTCTAGCCGTTCCCAGGTTGGCGCCATCCACTGTCGGCGTGCATGGGGCGCATCCTGGGTGGATTCCTCAAGTTTGCCACCGGCACCACTGACAACACGACCTTGTTGAGCGTGAATAGCAACCATATTAAACCTCCGCTGCACCTGAGACCGGCCCGAGTAATCGGTGCGACTTCTTTATATAGTTACAAATTTAGACTTTATCGTGGCAGAGCGTGTCGACCGATGTCAAGGGGCCAACTGACGCTTGGCTTTAAACCCGTTGACAGCGCAAGAGCCCGTCGCCTAGCGTCGAAATCGGTCTCACCGCTGCTCAACGCAGGCGGTCCCGTTCGGCCGGGGGAGGCCTAGTGGGAGCGGTGCTCGTCGACAAGGACGACCAGTACGTCCTGAATCACTGCACCCGCTTCCTGGCCCGCGACTCGACCGACTCTCGACACAACTTCGGCCAGTACGAGCCGGACGACCCGCGGGCGGTGGTGTGTGAGGCGTGGCGATTCCCAGTAGTGGACTCCCACTATGACGGGGTGTCCGCGGAGTCGTCCTACGCCTACAACGACGTGACCTTCGTCTACGACGGGCGGGTTTCCCGACCCGAGTCAGTCGAGGTGGTCGGTTCGTTCGGCGACCTGTTCGCCCCGGTGCCGCTGCGCTCAGTGCGGTTCATCGGTCAGGACACCGGACTCCACACCGTGACGCTGCGAGTGCCCAAGGCGCAGGTGCACACCTACAAGTTCGCTGTTGACGGGCGCTACCAGCTCGACCCGGTCAATCCACAACGATCGGTTGCCGACAACGGACAACCCTGGTCACGGTTTTTCACCGATGCCTGCCAGGTGCCACTGGTGCTGAGCAGGCGGGAGCGCGAGGTGCTCGCCAGGCTGGTCACGCACCTGCTTCCGTTCCGGCTGGCCGAGAACCGGCAGTCTATTCAGGAGGAGTACGACAAGCTCGATCGTGCCGGCCGGGGGGAGGAGTTCCCGCTGGCCTACCGGCTGGATGAGGAGGTCGGCACCGTCAACTACATCGACAAGGTGCTGGCCCGCCCCGAACAGCACAACGCCGACGATTACCGCACCTGCCTGGCGATCGTGGACGGCCTGCTGCGTGCTCGCACCGGTGGCAAGGACCCGCTGCAGTTGCCGATCGAGGACTACGCCCAGCTCTACGCCGAGATGGCCACCGATCAGGTCGAGGGCTGGGACACCTCCCGCTACAGCAGCCCCCTGAACTTCCTGCTGCTGCTGCGGCGGCACGCGATGACCGGTGCGTTCGTCCACCCGAAGGCCGGCGGCAACTCGGGTGCCGCCGGGTGGAGCTACCTGGAGGGCCGGTTCACCGACGGGCAGGGGCAGACGTTGTTCGACTGGCGCCGGGCGCTGGAGGCACCGCTGGGTCACAACACCGATTACCGAGGGTGACAGCGTGGCTGACGAGGAAGTGGACGTCGTGGTGATCGGCAGCGGAGCCGGTGGCGCGCCACTGACGTCGGTGTTGATCAGTTCCGGGCGCCAGGTGCTCGTCTTGGAGAAGGGGCCGCTGCTGCGCACCCAGTACCAGGCGCCGGATGGAGTGAGCGACTTCAAGCGTGACGAGACGTTCGCCACCGGATCGGAGAAGCGCATCACGATCCGCGGGATGGCCAACCTCGGCGACACGTTCTACTCCAGCCACGTCGAGCCGGACCTCAATGACGAACCGCACGTCTACGAGGGCGACGATGGTCTGGACCGGGCCACGATCGAGGGGTACACGGCCCAGGTGGTCGGTGGTGGCACGCAGCTCTATGGCGGCGTCTCGCTGCGGTTCACACCTGATGACTTCCGGCTCGCCTCGTTCAACGAAGGCCGGACGGATCTGCGCGACGACCCGACAGGCGACGTCCAGCGGGAGGCCGCGACTGGCCGATCAGCTACGACGAGCTGGAACCGTACTACTGCAAGGCCGAGGACCTCGTCGGCATCAACGGCACTCGCGAGGGGCAGCTCAAGCCGGCGTCGGAGGAGCACTACCAGACTCCGCTGGAACCTAATCCGATCAGCGCCTACGCCGCCGCGGGCATGGACGCGCTGGGAATGCGGCGCTACCGCACGCCGCTTGCGGTCATCACCGCCGACCATGCACCCAGTGGACGGACGGTTCCGGCCGACCGGGACAGCATCAAGACCGCCTTCGTCAACCGGTACGGCGACCCGCTCGGTCTGAAGTCCAACACCTGGGTATCCCTGCTGTCCCCGCTGGTTGGCAAACCAGGCTTCTAGTTACGGGCCAACTGCGTCGTGACCCACCTGGAAGCCGACGGCGCGAAGGTGACTCGCGTGCATTACCGGGATCCGACCGGCGCGGCTCGTTCGGTCCGGGCCGCGACCGTGGTGGTGGCCTGCTCGGCCATCGAGTCAGCGCGACTGTTGCTGTTGTCAGGGCAGCGGGACCCGGCGTTCGCTCAGCGTGCCAACCCGAACGGTCTGGTCGGTGCCTACTTCCTGACCCACTGTTTCGGCGGCGGGCAGTGTGTTGTGCCCCTGTCCGGCCGGGCGGACAAGTCCAAGACGCTCGACAGCGACTGGGCGACCGATCACTGCGCCACGCCGCAGTTCCTGCAAGCTAACGGGTTGTGGGCCGGCGGCGCGATCTACAACAACACCTCTGACGGGGCGCTGCCGATCTCGCTGGCCCGGACGTGGCAGGCGTCGGACATGGACAACATGTGGAAGGGCTACCTGTCTGACCCGAAGTTGGTGGGTGCGGGTTTCGAGAACTACCTCGAGCACAACTTCGGCCGGAGGCTGTCGGTGGCCTTCATGGCCAACCAGGTGCCGCAGCGCGGCAACCGCATCGAGCTGCATCCCACGGTCCGGGACAAGTGGGGCCGACCGGTGGCCTACATCCGCAAGACCTGGCACAGCCACGACCGGGCGCTGATGCGCACGTTCGCCGACCAGTGCCACCAGATCCTGGTGCGCGGCGGCGAGGTGAGCGACGTCAGTTCGGGCTCTGTCGAGGGATCCGTGGTCCGAATCGCCAACCATGGGCTCGGCGGCGCTCGGTTCGGGACCGATCCGCAGGACTCGGTGCTGGACAAGGACTGTCGGGTCTGGGCCTGGACAACCTCTACGTCACCGACGGGGCGTTCATGCCTACTTCCGGTGGCGCCAATCCCACGTTGACCATCCAGGCGAACTCATTTCGCGTCGGCGACATCCTGCTAGGGAGGTGACCGGGTGGACACCCGGTTCG
>DASQVB010000280.1:0-30061 GCA_035640975.1 Pseudonocardiaceae bacterium | reverse complement strand
CTCAGGAAGCGTCGGCTTGCAGCTCAGGTGTGGACAGCGCGGCGACGATGCACAGGGTGACGCTGGTGGCTGTGTCAGCGTTCACGGGACCGCAGCCGGGGAATGCTGCCGGCTGAACCTTCCCGGAGCGTCGGAGTCGACAAGGAAGACCAATGCGCACTGTGGGCACGTCCGGTCCGGCAGGCGATCAAGCACGGCGGCAGCAACCGGGAGCAGGTGCCCACATCGCGCCTTGAGCACACCTACAGGATGGTCACCGTCACCCAGCAACAAGTGCGCCGCGTAGTCCAGCGGGGAGAACGCCCACCACGCGGGGCGGCTCACCGGGCGTCCTTGACACGGTCGCACTGCGGGCAGATCTGATCGGGATCATGCGGATTGCCACGCAGCGCCGGGCCGGGGCGTACCGCCTTGCTCGGACGAAAGGCAATCCCGCACTCAGCCAGCACGGTGCCACGGCACAGCACGCCACGGTGCGTGTCGTGGTTGTTCATCGACCGCAGGTACCAGTTCACTGGGCACGCGCCAGGATCGACTCAGCTAGGGCCACCGTGTCGGCTTTTGACAGCTTCACGCCGGGAGCACCCAGGCCGTGAAACGACCATGAGCCGTCAAGTTCGTTAATCACCAGCAGTGTGCAGCGCTCGCCGCTATCGGTACGCCGGCCTAGTGCCGTCACCCTGCCGCGCTCCTGCTGCTGGTGCTGTATGTCCAGTATGTCAATCACGGTTGTCGACGATGAACGCGATCAACGCCAGGGTGTGCCTGGCCAGAAACAGGCACCCAGACGGGCTACACCGGCAGGCCGGCCCGGTAGGCCATGCCGCGCAGCTCTCTGCCGACCGCGTCCCGGCGAGTGTGCGTGAGCAACTCGGCAAGCACGTCCCGGACAAGAGGGTCGCGCTCCACATAGTGCGGCAGGATCAGCTCTGCTTGACGCAGCGCCCGCACCGCATCGTCGCGGCGTCCCCGCAGCCGTGCTAGCGCCCGGCCGTAGGTGACCCAATAGTCGGCCTGCCGTGAGCGCAGCGGATGCGCCTGAACTGCCAGGTTCTCGGCGACCCGGGCCGCCTGCTCGTGGTCAGCGGCCTCCATCGCCGTGCGCGCTCGCCACTGGCCGACCTCTTGCGGGCCGAACCCCAGCCCGTAGGCGTTGACCTCTCCGGTGCGGTCCGCCAACTCGGTTGCCAGTTCTAGCGGTGCCGCCACGTCTCTAGGGCGGCTCTCCGCCATGGCTAGGAACGCGTGGCACAGGGCCAGCATCCCGGCCAGCTGAGTGGATTCTGGGGTGGTAGTGGGCACGGTGACCGCGTCCAGCTCGGCATGCGCGAGGTCGACAGCTCCCGCCAGCACGAGTACGTACATGCCTCCCCACGCGGCGAGGGCTAACGCTTGCGGTGTGTCCCGCTCGGTCGCCGCGTGTCTGGCCAGCTCGGCGGCCTGCGAGCGTAAATCCAGGGAGCCCCCGACCACCCGAAGCCACCCGACGGTGACATGGGAGTGCAGCAAGACCACTAGGTCGAGCAGCTGGGCGACATCGCGCCCGGCCGTGATCGAGGTGTGCAGGTCGCGGATCAAACCAGGCAGCGCGGCGCCGACCACGCCGTTGCGGTCACAGCGGCAGTAGGCGTCCACAACGGCCGTGACCCGTTCCCGTAAGGCATCGACACGTTGGGACTGTCCGCCCGGGCGATTGTGGCCGACCGCTAGTAGCGCAAGCCGCACCGCGTTGATCGCACCGTCAGTGGGGCCATTGCCGGGCGCGGGGACGGGCAACGTCATTAGGTCCGAGGGCGCGACCTGGAGCGCATCGGCCAGCGCCAGGATCAGCGTCAAGCTGTCCAACGGACGCGCTCCGGTCTCAATCCGGTGCAGGTGTGATGCGCTGATTCCGGCCAGCCCTGCCACCACACGCAACGACTTACGCCGGGCCTGGCGGATCTGCCGCAGCTGCCGGCCGATAGGACGCGCACCGTTCGCATCCACGGGACCATCTCCTCACCGGAAACCCCTCACCGTGCCCCGGGGAGCGACCCCGGGGCGGAACCTCGTGAGGAGGTGACGCCAGGCTACGTGGCGCACTTCAGGGTTAGAGCGGGCCGTTGTCACGGGTCGCTCGCAGCTAGGCGTGCGCGTGCTGACCCGACTCCCCGCCTGATCACGACGCGGGTCGTCGGATCGTTGTGTCGGGCTGCCCTGCGACGTAGAAACCGGCCGAACATGTGCAGTGAATCTATTGCACGTGGCCCCGATGCCGACATCACCACCAGATCAAACAAACCCCCGGCTGGTCAGTCACCCACCACCCCGACGGCTGCACCACCTGGACCACCCCACCGGACACATCTACCACTCCCAACCCCCACCACTGACCAATCCCGAACCACTCACCACGCACCCGGCACCCGACCCGGACGAACCCCCACCCTTCCGAATCACCTGCGGAAAAGCTCATCCCGTCTGACGTGCTCACGGGATGGCGATGGCTGGGGCGATGCGTCAATGATCGTTGGCTTCGCAGTCAGGCCGGGTAGGCCCACTCTGAAGGATGCGAGCACCCCACATCTGTCGGATCATCAGTGCTCGCGTCTCGTGCCCTTCGACAGTGAATGCCTCCGCAGGGCCCCAGACACGTTCTCGTAGCTGCCGAGAGAGATCCCGTAGGGCCCGGTGACGGTGGCGACTAGCGTCCAGTCCTGGCCGGGACTGATTCCGAGCGTGCCAGGTGGGAGTCGCTCGTCGAAGACATCAGGAGCGAGCCGGCCGAGCTGGTCATGTCGGACATCAGGACTCATGGCCCAACGGGTGTCGAGCTTGGCGGGGTCGGGCACCAGCAGCACCCCGTATGTCGTCTCCTCGGCGAAGCGGGCGTCGCTGAAATGCTCCCGCAGCGCAGCTGTCACGGCTTCAGCGGTCTTCCACTGGTCCGCAGAGAACATGTCACCGAGGTACTGGGCAGTGACGGGCGGCAATCCAGCGTCGCCAGCGCTGCTGCGACGGAGTCGCATTGGGACCATCCGGACGCTGCTAGCAGCACGATCTGCTCATCCCTGAATGACATCGTGCCGCTTCTCGACCCTGATGGTCGACCTCCACGCCCCGTAGGCCAGTACGGCAACCCTAGCCATGAATTGAGGCGTCGCTTGACCTCACATGCGCTTGAGGTATGAGCATTGAGCCATGCAGGCGACACACAACGCATCGGTCTTGTTTCGCAACACCATGCAGATCACAGGCGGCCACCTGGAGAGTTTTAAGCACGCCGTGCAGCGCGCGGTCGAGTTCGTCCAGGAACACGGCCCAGCTCATGGCTGAAATCTTCACCGACGAGCAGCGGCTGCTGGCCTACAGCTTTCAGCTCTACCGGGACTCCGAATCCATCCTCATCCACTGGAAGATGTCGGACCCGCACATCCGCGAGGTGATGGAGCACTGCACGGTGCAACGATTGGACGTCTATGGGCGGCCCAACGAGGCCGTGATGGAGCAGCTGCGACGGCCCGCCGACCAGGAAGTACCTGTGACAGTGACGCCCCACTTCACTGGCTTCACTCGCTTTCTCGCCAGCGGGCAAGCAAGCACTTAATCCAGCGCACCGCCACCAGAGACAACAGGGCGAACGTCGACAGGCGCGCCGAATCGCCGAGACCCGACTGCTGCTCGTGCGATCATATCGAGCGGATCGTTGACAGCCCCCGTGGTGTACGTCCAGACGTATGATCTTCCCTGCAACCCTGACATAGGAGCCTCAACATGGCCGACGAGCGGTTCCCCGACCCGCACTCCGCGCTGGCCTCCATGATCCAATTTGATGTGCCCCATGCGGCGCGGATCTGGAACTATTGGATGGGCGGCAAGGACAACTACGAGGCGGACCGTGCCGCCGGTGACGCCGTCGCCGACGTGTACCCGGACATCGTCACTATGGCCATGCAGTCCCGGCAATTCCTCATCCGCGCCGTGCGTTTCCTGGCCGGTGAGGCCGGGATACATCAGTTCCTCGACATCGGCACCGGTCTGCCCACGATGGAGAACACCCACGAGGTCGCCCAGCGGGTCGCGCCCGAGTCCCGGATCGTCTACGTCGACAACGACCCTTTGGTTCTGGTGCACGCCCGCGCCCTGCTGGTCAACACCACCCCCGAAGGGGTGACCACCTACGTGGACGCAGATGTGCACGAGCCGGATTTGATCATCTCCGATGCCCGCAACGTGCTGAACTTCAGCCAGCCGGTTGCGGTCATGTTCATGGGTGTGCTCGGCTACGTCGTCGAATTCGACGAGATGCGGTCCATCGTGGCGCGGGTAATGGCCGCCGTTCCGTCCGGCAGCTACCTGGTGCTGTGGGACGGCACCAAAACGGGCGACGCCATCGTCGAGGGCGGCGAGAAGTTAGCGGAAAGCGGAGCCATTCCCTACAACCTGCGAAGCCTCGAGCAGATCGGCCAGTGCTTCGAAGGACTGGAGATGGTGGATCCCGGCCTGGTGCCGATCACGCAGTGGCGGCCGGACACCGCCGAGGTCGGCAAGGTCGAGCCGATCGACGCCTACGGCGCCGTGGCGCGCAAGCCGTGAAGAGCGGGCCACCCTTACAGGTCCAGGGCGGCGCGTAACGCACCGTCGAGGTGCGTCAGCGTTGCGGAGTCCACAACGCGTGCAGGATCCTGTTGTGCATCGGGCGACAGCTGGTCCGATCCAACCGAGTCGCTTGGCTCATCGCCCGTCCCCGGACTGCACGCTGAAGTGACTTTCGGCGACCATGGCCACGGGAGGCCGAGCCACCGCGCAGCCTCATCGGCAGTGTGGAGGAGAAGAACCCGGACCCGCTCCATCGACTCATACGACATGTCCTCGCGTAGGCATCGATACCGATCAGCTTGATGCCGTGGCCGAGCAACCAATTCAGGCCCGCGACGGACAGCCCGCCCTGACACTGCAATACCGGTCGTCGTCATCGATGAACTGATCCACCCCGGTCCACAGCAGCACGATCACGCGCGGGCGAGCTCGGCTCCGGTCGCCCCGATTTGCCCCTGCAGGTCTTCGACCTCGATATCGCAGCCGAGGTGCGAACGGAAAGTCCAGTCGAACGCCCGGCCCGCAGCACCACGCCAACGGCACCTCGTCTCGAATGAATGGCCGCAGGCGGAAATGTGCGGGATAGACCCGGCCTGTCGCCAGCATGTGCACGTAAATACGGCGCAGCGGCACACGATCTGCACCGGGCCGTCGGCGTGGCAGCCGTGTGGACTTCAACCTGAACGGGTAGTCCCGATGCAGCAGGGTCCGTAGGAGGTAGGTCATGTCCCAGCCGGTCCGCCGAGGCAAGGGCGCCATCGGTGCCATCGTCAGCACCTTGATCAGCGTCGTGACGCTGCCATTCAGGGTGCTGGGCCAACTATTCGGCCACCGTTCCAGACGCCGTCGACGACTCTAGGGTCGCCAGGCGGCGTTACGGCGGGTCCATCTCGGTCAGTGCGCGGTCGAGCCGCAACCAGCGGGTAATACCGAGCGTGCGCAGGAATGGCAGGTCGTGGCTGGCCACGAGCAGCGCGTCCCGGTAGGCGGCCAGGGCGCCAGTCAACTGGCCGGCGCTTGGCATGTCGAGGTTGTTGGTGGGCTCGTCCAGCATCAGCAGTTGGGGCGCCGGCTCGGCCAGGAGCAATGCGGCGAGGGTGGCGCGGAACAGTTCCCCGCCCGACAGGGTGGCCACCACCTGGTCCGCGCGCTCACCGGGGAACAGCATCCGCGCTAGCCGGGCGCGGATGGCGTTGGGCGAGGCCTCTGCAGCGAAGCGGGCCACGTTGTCAGCGACGGTGAGCGCGCCGTCGAGCACATCGAGTCGCGGCGGCAGCAACCGGGCCGGAACCGCGAGTCGCACCTCGCCGGCCAACGGCGCGAGCTGGCCGGTGATGGTTCGCAGCAACGTGGTCTTGCCGGCGCCGTTGGCCCCCACCAGTGCGATGCGTTCAGGTTCCCGCACGCGCAGGGTGACAGGCGGGCCGAAGCACGGCCGGAGGTCGGTACACACCACCACCGTTCGGCGCGCCGGCACTGACGTCTGTGGTAGGTCGATGCGGATGTTGTCGTCGTCACGCACCGTCCGCTCGGCGTCAGCGAGCCGGTCCTCGGCCTGGTGCACCCGGTCAAGGTGCAGGTTGCGGTGCTTGCCCGCGGACACTTGGGCATGACGCTTGCGCTCACCCATCACGACCTTGGGCTCGTGTTTGTTCTCCCCCATCTTCTTCCCGTAGCGCAGCCGGCGATCGAGCTTGATGCGGGCCTCGGTCAGTTCACGGCGCTGCAGCCGCAGGTCGGCCTCGGCGGTGCGAACCGTGCGCCGCGCTGCATCCTGCTCCGCGGCGACCGCCTCCTCGTAGGCTGTGAGATTGCCGCCGTAGCAGCGGGCCCGGCCGCGATAAAGTTCCACCGTCGCGTCGGCCAACTCCAGCCGCTCCCGGTCGTGACTGACGACCACCAGCACCCCGCGCCAGGACGCGACTGTGTCATAGAGCGCCCGCCGCGCATCGAGGTCGAGGTTGTTGGTCGGCTCGTCCAGCAACAGCACGTCCGGCTGGCGCAGCAGCTGCCCAGCGAGGGCCAGTAGCACCGCCTCACCACCGGACAGTTCGCCCACCCACCGATCCAGCGTGACGTGGTGCAACCCGAGCCGGTCCAACGTCGCTCGGGCACGCTCCTCGACGTCCCACTGCTCGCCGACGGCAGTGAAATGCTGCGGGCTGGTGTCACCGACTTCGATGGCGGCCAGCGCGGCCCGCGCCTCGGCGACGCCGAGCACCTGCTCGACCCGCAGCCCCGCCCGCAGGGTGATGTGCTGCGGGAGATAGCCCAGCGATCCCGCCCTCGTCGCCGAGTTGATCGTCACCGAGTTGATCGTCACTGAACCCCGCGTCGGCTTCAGCTCACCAGCGGCCAACCGCAGCAGCGTGGATTTCCCTGAGCCGTTGGCACCGATGAGACCAGTCCGGCCGGTACTGATGACCAGATTCAGGCCGTCGAACACGGTGCGTCCGGCGGGCCAGGTGAAGCTGAGGTCGGAGCAGACGATCGAGGTGGACATGGCACGCTCCAGCCGGTGGTTTTGGGCGGCAGCACGGCCGGGCACCGCTACCTCGCCCATCACGCGCAAAGGCAGCGACCCACAGGTCGAACGTGCACAAGCGGGCAAGTGCGGCGTCTCGGCGACCTCAGCTCAGCACCCGACTGTCTCCGGTCATCGGCGGCAGGAGCGCTCAACCGTATTCGTCCGGGCGCCGACACCGCCACCAAGTTTCGGCCCGACAAGCAGCCACCGTGCCACCGCGGCTACGCGCGTGGTCGGTGGCAGACGAACAGTTCGCGGGGCGTCCGGTCCTCGGTGGTCCGTTCGACAACCGCGTCCGGGTTGAAACCCGCGCTGGCGAGAAGCTGGAGCCAGACATCGCGACTGAACAACCCCATGTGGTGTGTCTCGTGCACGACCTGCACCGAGCCGTCGGCGTCGCGGAGCAGAAACGCATACTCGGTCAGGGTCCAGGTGTCGGCAGGATCCGGATCCCATGCCCATTCCAGATAGCGCACCCCGCGACCGTCGACGTCATCGTTGCCGCCGTGATCGCTGGCCGCCTCGAAGGTCTCCGCGATGTGGTCGGGGATGAAAACGGCGATGCCTCCAGGTCGGCAGTGCACGAAGGCCGTCTCGATGGCCTGCCGGAGGTCGACCTCGCTGGTCATGTAGTCCACGGCGTCGTGGACGAACACCGCGTCGAAGGTGCGGCCAAGCCGCACCGTGCGCATGTCGCCCTGATGGTGGCCGCACTCGGGGTTGAGCCGCCGGGACACCTCGAGCATGTCCGCCGAGAGGTCGACGAGCGTCATGGCGAAACGCGCCTTGAGGTGGACGGCGTTGTGGCCTCCGCCGCTGCCCAGCTCGAGGACGTCGCGCACGGGAATCGACGCCGAGCTGAGGATCGAAGTTGCATAGGCGGCCTCTTCCGTGTACTCCTCCGGAGGTGAGATCAGCGACCACCACACGGCCAGGTCCCCATAGAAGCGGTGTTCGGTCGGCACGTCGGTCATGGTCACCATCTTCGGGTATCGACCAGTACCGACGAGGCGCCGGAGTGACGCACCGGGAATCCAGGTAGCCTCGGGCCGCGTCCGTACGACTGGACGCTGGCGCACGGAGGCGGAGGCGAGCATGACGACACCTGACGAACGGCTGCCGGTCGCCGGAACAGCGGAACCGGCCAGCGAGCACGATCCAGAGGCAGCCGAGGCCTACGCCGAATCGGTGAGCATCGACCCCTCCCACGACGAGGTCAACGAATACCTCAAGATCGCCGGTGCTGCACCGCTGGCCGACGAATCGGACACCGTGCGGACCGACGAGGTCGGCGCGTGAGGACGGGCCCGGTCAGACCGTGCTTGGCGGCAACGTGGTGAAGATGAGATCGGCCACCTGGCGGTAGCCCAACCGTTCGTATAGCTGCCGATAGGCGTGAACCTAAAGAAACGGTGCGATCTTATGTCGGAAAAGCTGCCGTGTCAGCACGACTGCAACGGCGGTGGCAAGGCCGCGATGCCGTGCGATACGGGTGATCGCTTGCGGGATCCAGCGTCAGGGTGAAGGGGGCCCATCGTGAGTTTCGGACCGGGGGCACTGGCACGAAAGGTGGCCTGGACGCCACGGTAACGAATGACGCTACCCGCAAATCTCGTCGGGCATCCACCAGCGCCACTAGCGTGACGCGATGAGACGTAAGGAGCCGCGGGTGACAACGTGGGTGAGCGGTCTCGACGCTCATATAGCGCCTGACGTGGGCCGCTCAGTGCTGGTCGTGATCGATACCCAGGTCGATTTCGTCGACGGTGGCGCGTGGCCGATCCCCGGGACCACCCAGATCTTGCCGAACATCGCCCGCCTGCTAGCGGCTTACCGGGACGCGGCTGCGCCAATCGTCCATGTGGTCCGCCTCTATGACGGCGACGATGTCGACCTGCTACGCAGAGCAGCCATCGCCGCAGGCGCACCCATTGCTCGGCCCGGATCGGTCGGCTCACAGATAGCACCAGAACTCCGTCTCCCCGACGCGCCGGATCTCGACGCGCCCACTCTCATCGCAGGCCATGTGCAGCACCTCGGCCCGCACGAGATCGCTGTCTGGAAACCGCGCTGGAGTGCCTTCTATCGAACCGGGCTGGACCAGCACCTTGCCACCCTCGGCGTGCACACCATCGTCTTCGCTGGATGCAATTATCCGAACTGTCCACGAGCGAGCATCTACGACGCCAGCGAACGCGACTACCGGGTGCTCCTTGCTTCTGACGCAATCTCTGGTGTTGAGCAGCATCATCTGGAGGAGGCTGGGCGCATCGGCGCCGTCCATGCCTGCAGTGACTTGATCATCCAGGTGCTGACGCACGACCACGGTTCCTAAACCGATGTCATTCTCGCGAGTCGGGCCCTCGGCTCATACCGGAGTTAGGTCTGCTCCTGCACCGCCGTCGGATCCATGTACAGCACTTCCCAGAGGTGACCGTCGACGTCCTGGAAGCTTCGCCCGTACATGAAGCCTTCCTCGTTGGAGAAACTCCCGGATTGTCCACCGGCCGTGAGGGCCTTGTCGACCAGCTCGTCGACCCGCTCCCGGCTGTCGACTTCCAGCGCCAGGATCACCTCGGTGCTTTTCGTGGCGTCGACGATGTCCTTGTTCGTGAATGACATGAAGAACGGCTCCACCAGCAGCATGACGTAGATGTCGTCGCTGACGACCATGCATGTCGCATTCTCGTCCGTGAACTGCGAGCTGAACGAGAAGCCGAGCTCGCTGACCACCTGGGACCCCGCCGCACGAGCTCCGCATGATGTGGGACTACACCGACGAAGGCCCCTCGGAGCTGAGCTTGCAGCTCTCCGAGCTTGGCGCCGGTCAGACGCGGCTCATCCTTGAGCACACCCGGATTGCCGCAGATGCCGTGCAGTACGGCGCCGGGTGGCACGTGCACCTCGACCACCTCTGCGCATACCTGACTGGCGGGTACTCCACCACCGGTGGATGCGACGACGAGGGCTTCCTGGCTGCCTACCGTGCCCTCGAGCCGCGTTACGCGCAACCGCGATCGACTGAACATGGCTTGTGCCCACAGCGGCGCGTGCGCACCTCCATCCGGAGCCGAATAGCGGTTCGCGAGGCCCTGGCCAGCATCATTCGGAGGCGGATTGTACGCGTTGACATCCAGGCCTAGCGCCCGACAGGCCGGTAGCGCCCGTACACCGGCTCAAGCAGCGATCCAAGATCGGACAAGTCCGCAAGGGGGTCAACAGTCGCAATCCCGCTGCTCCGTTTGGGCTAATTTTCAACTCTACGTAGTACCCACGTAACGCAGGCGACAGGTCGGCCGAGAAGTTACCGACAGCCAACACATCTGGTCCCGTCGATGGGTGACCTGGGTAGGCACCATGCAGTGCAGCTGTCGGACAGGTATCACTGTCACAGATTGCTTGGAATGGGGGATCATCCATGCGCTGCACAACAACAGTGCTCCAACTTCGGAGATGGCCTGAACATCTGAGACGCGAGCTGAAGCCTGGCGCGACGACGGGAGCGTCGCCGATGGTGGCCAACGCCGCTAACCCTTCCTCAGCGTGAACGATGTAGGCCGCCCGCCAAGGCGACACAGCCACGTGGCGACCGCCATGGACACTCAAGTAAAGGACAGATCTTTGCGAGAGTGCTCCAACTCGGGGTGGCTAGATAGTGTCGTATCACCATGGTGATGTCGTGCAAGGGAAAGATTTTTTGATGAACGTTCGCTGGTTGAGTTCGAACAGGGCCTTGGTGGCGTCGTTCGTCGCCGCTCTGCTGAGCGTCGTATTGTTGACCGTCCTTGTGGTACGCCAACACACGGAGGCCGGCAACAGCCAGCTCTACCTCGAGACGGCCGGTGGTGTCGGTGCAAACCCATTTGTGCCACTGTCGCCAGACGCCCCCAAAGCGGCGGGCGGAGAAGTAGATCCAGAGGGTACAGCATCGCCGAACTCGCCAGGTACCGACAATATAGGAGCCTGCGATCCAGGAAACCTCGCTGCCTATCTTGGGGCTCATCCAGAAAAGGCGAGCGCGTGGGCGCAAGCGCTTAACTCTGATCCCACACTGACGTGGGGCGGTGGTGACCAGGTCGCGCTTCAGCAAATCCCTGCATACATCAGTGAGCTGACGCCTCGCGTCCTTACGGAGGACCTCAGAGTCACCAACTACCAACTTACTAACGGTAGTGCAACCGCTGTACAAGCCGTGTTGCAGAATGGCACCGCCGTACTCGTCGACGCTAAAGGTGTTTCGAGAGTTCGCTGTGCTTGCGGCAATCCGCTGACACCTATGATTCGACTAAGCGCACCACCAAAGTATCTGGGCACGCCATGGCCAGGATTCCAGCCTCCACGCATCACCACCATCGAGCGACCACCGCAGCTGAAACATGTGCCGCGGTCCCAGCCCGAACCCCAGCTTGAAGCCGAGCCCTCGCCGAGGCACGAGCCGAAGCCCAGGCCAGAGCCCAGGGCGGAGCACGAGCCGAAGCCCAGGCCAGAGCACCAGCCGAAGCCCAGGCCGGAGCCCAGGGTGGAGCGAGAGCCACAACCAGGTCCAATGCCCGAAACAAAGCCAAGACCTGAACCGAAACACGAATCACAACCTGAGCCAAAGTCAAAACCTGAGACGAAACCGGATCCTGAGTCAAAACCTGAGACGAAACCGAAGCCCGAGTCCAAATCCGAGCCGAAGCCCGAACCACAGCCGAAACACGAACCGACGCCGAAGCCGGAATCCGAGTCGAAGCCCGAGTCCCCACCGGAACCCGAGTCAAAGCCCGAGTCCCCACCGGAACCCGAGTCAAAGCCCGAGTCAAAGCCCAAAGCCGAACCGAAGCCCGAGTCCAAACCTAAATCTGATCCAAAGCCGAAACCCGAGTCAAAGCCCGAGACGTAGATAATCCAGGATCACTGCCTGCAGTTCCCTGACCGCCTGAGTTCCGCTCAACGACACCCGTCGTGGTACTCGTCGTGGAGGCGCCACCACTCGTAGGGCCGCGTCTGCGGCCATCCCTCGGGTGAGTCCTCCCAGTCCTCCTGCCGTCCAAGCGGCGTCAGGTCGAGGAAGGACCAGGTGCTGCCCAGCGCCTCGACGCCCCGGCCGGACGTGAAGTAGCTGCGGAAGACGTCATCGCCGTTGCGGAGGAAGACGTTCAGCCCGAACCCGGCCGTGACGCCGAAGTCGGCGTCGAAGCCGCTGGCGGCCGAGGAGTACCAGGGGATCGTCCAGCCCATCCGCTTCTTGAACGCCTCGATCTCCGCCGACGGCGCGCGCGACACCACGACCAGCGAGGTATCGCGGGCGTGCAGGTGAGCGAGGTGGCCGATGTTGTCGACCACCATCGAACAGCCCGAGCAAGGATCGGCGTCGCCCGGCTGCAACATATGGTGGTAGACGATGAGCTGGCGGCGACCGTCAAACAGGTCGAGCAGGCTCACCTCGCCGTCGGGGCCCTCAAAGGCGTACTGCTTCTCGACCCGCACCACCGGCAGCCGTCGGCGCTGTGCTGCCAGCGCATCCCGGGCCCGAGTGGCTTCCTTCTCTTCGACCAGCAGCGCCGCGCGGGCACTGTCCCATTCGGCTGGCGACACAACCTGCGGAAGGTTCATCGTGCTGTCCTCTCCGGTGATTGAGGTCTGCAGTAGAGACCGATCCGCGCCTGGAAACTCATCGGTCGCTACCAGCCGAAGCGGCTCGTGAGTCAGCGCGCCGCGGGGACCTCGACGTCCACCGGCGCGGCCGCCCGGAGCTGCCGGAGCATCACCAGCGTGCCGGCAATAGGTAGCAGGACCAGCGCGATCAGCGCGCCGCTGAGTCCTAGCGCCTCACCGAGGCCTCCCACCACGGCTGCGCCGACACCTGCACCGGCCAGAAACACCAGCGTCGTCACACCGAGCGCGACCCCACGCTGTTCGGGCTCCACGGCGCCCGAGACACCGAGGATCATCGCCGGCTGACCGATACCGAACGCCACTGTGAGTGACGCGACGGCCACTACCAGCAACGGCGGCGTTCCGGTCACCGCGCCCAGCGCGGCGACGAGCAGCGCCACCACGGTCACCGGGCACGCCACGGCGAGGGTGCGGTCCGGACCCCACCGGGGCAGCACCCAACGGGTGACGCGCGGCATGAGCAGGCCCAGCAGTGCAGACGGCGCGAGGATCAGCCCGACACCCAGCGGCGAACGCGCTGCGCAGCACCACACCATTGGTCACGATCGCCCGCGGCAGAAACCCGTCTGGCCGGGCCCGGATCCGGGCCAGCGCTGCCGGGACGCCCGTGACCAGCAGCACCGCGCCCACCACGGCGACGGCGGCGCCCGTGGAGGGCGATTGGATGAGCAGCACCAGACCGGTGGCCGCGACCGCAACGCACACCGCGCCGGGCACGTCGAAGCGCTCTTTTCGGCCGCCGGTGGGCGCCGCGCGCCAGAGCACCGGCAGCGCGAGCAGCCCGGCTACGGGCAGCACGAGGGTCCACCGCCAGCCGCCTGCCGCGTCCACCGCTCCACCGAGCACGGGTCCGAGGCAACTCAGCACGGACGCGGCACCGGTTACCCGACCCAAAGCGCCTGCCCTGGTGGCGCCGTCCCAGCGGGCGCTGATCAAGGCCATACCGAGGACCGGAACCGCGGCGGCACCGACGCCCTGCACGACCCTGCCCGCAACCAGCCAACCGAACGAAGGCGCTGCAGCAGAGACCAGCGCTCCGGTCGCCATGAGTACGACGCCGGCGACGAGGGGACCGCGCACGCCGACGATGTCCGCGATCCGGCCGTGCACCGCGGTGAGCACCGCAAGGGCGACGGCGTACCCGCTGATCACCCAGGTTGCGCTCGCCGCGTCTACCCCGAGCCCTGCCGCCAGTTCGGGCAGCGCAACGGACACGGCCGACGTACCGGTGCCCGCGAGCCCGAACAGCATCCCGATCACGGTAGCGACCCGACCCGCCACCTTCGGATCGCCGTCCACCTCACCGCCGACCCCGGGCGCGAAGGTGGCATTCCGTCGGAGTCCCTTGATGGCGCCAGGCCACGAGCGCTTCGTACGCTTGGCGCTCGCTGTGTTCCTCGCCTGCTCACGGCGCGGTCACCATCACGTTCAGGCGTAACGGTCCGTCGCGACTGTCCGGCAGCTCCAGCACTGTGAGGAGCGTCGGTCTACCCTCACTGGTCACCAGACAGATCTTCGAATCCGGCTTCAGCGTTTCCAGTCTCGCCTTACCACCCCTGTCTCCGACGAAAGATCCGCCTCCAACCGAGTCTGCGCGTCATCAACCGTTGGCTATACAGACTCAAACCGAAGTCTGGACATCTGATCACCGTCTGGCAGGCAGCTCACAGATGTCATACAGCATGATCGCGGTCCATTCCAGATCTATTTCCCCCGCTACGGTGAGACGTGCACGATTCCGCTGAGGCGCGTCGGCGTCAACCGCCCATCGCCGACTTCGGATTCCTATCCGACTGCCACAGCGCCGCGTTGGTCAGCCGCGACGGCTCGATCGACTGGTGGTGCGTCCCGCGTTTCGACTCGCCTTCGGTGCTCGGCCGGTTGCTCGACCCCGAGGCGGGGTACTGGGCGATCCGACCCATCCAGGACTTCGAGTCCGAGCGCCACTACGTCGGGAACAGCCTGGTACTGCGCACGGTGTTCCGAACGGCCACCGGAGAGGTCGCGGTCACCGACGCGCTTGCGCTGGATCTCGGTTCCCGTGGCCATGACATCGGCCTGCACAGCCCACATGTGGTGCTGCGACGCGTACAGGGCCGGTGCGGAGTGATGGACATGGGCAGCGAGCTGGTGCCAAGACTGGAGTACGGGCGCACCGAGCCGCACCTGCGGACCGTTGCAGGCGGGATCGAAGCGCGCGGCGGACCGGTTCGCCTAACCCTCACCGGCGCGGTGCCTCCTCGCTGCGATGAAGGCTCGATCCGGTCGACGTTCTCCGTCGCGGCCGGGCAGACGGTCGAGTTCGCGCTGCGCTACTCGCCCTCATTCGGCCCAGCTTCGCCACCGGACGCCACTGAGCCGACCATCGAGGACACGATCGAAGCCTGGGAGTCATGGTCAGCGCTGCACACCTCCTACGACGGCTGCTTTGCCGCCGAAGTGCGGCGCAGCTCGCTGATCCTGCAGGGCCTCACCTACGGCCCGTCCGGGGCCGTGGTCGCCGCGGCCACCACGTCGTTGCCTGAGAGGTTGGGGGGTGCGCTCAACTTCGACTACCGCTTCGCCTGGCTGCGTGACCTCAGCCTGACGATCCGGTCCCTGTGGATCGCCGCCTGCCCGGACGAACCCAGGCACCTGTTCGACTGGTTCGCCAACTCGGCCGGCCGGATCGGCGATGAGCTGGTCCAGATCATGTACGGCGTGGAAGGCGAGCGCGACCTCACCGAGCACGTCCTGGAGCACCTGTCCGGTTACCGGGACAGCCGACCGGTCCGGGTGGGCAACGAGGCGTGGACCCAGGAGCAACTCGACGTGCTCGGGGAGGTTCTCGACGCCGCGCACCTGCTGGCCGACTCCGTAGGTGAGTTCGACAGCCCGGTTCAGGATATGCTGGTGACCCTGGCCGACCGAGCTGCAGACGGTTGGTCGGCCCCCGACGCCGGGATGTGGGAGGCGCGCGACCAGCGCCGGCACTACGTGTCGTCCAAGGTGATGTGCTGGGTGGCCCTGGACCGGGCGCTCACGCTGGCTGCTCGGCTCGGGCCGCGGGCGGCCGAATCCGAGAAGCGCTGGACGGTGGCTCGCGACGAGGTGCGGGCCGCAGTGCTCGAGCAGGGATGGAGCAGGCAGGCCGGCGCCTACGCCGGTGCCTTCGCTTCCGATGATCTCGATGCGTCCGTGCTGCTGCTTCCGATTGTGGGTTTCCTGCCCGCGACCGATGATCGGATGTGGTCGACGATCGAAACGATCGAACGCGAACTCGGCGAGGGGAATTTGGTCCGCCGCTGGCCGAGTGACCCGAGTGGTTTCCTCATCTGCACGTACTGGTTGGTCGAGTGCCTGGCGCTCGGGGGCCAGACTGAGCGGGCCATGCAGTGGTTCCACCGCGCTACCGGCCACGCCAACGACCTGGGGCTGCTCTCCGAGGAGGCCGATCCCCACAGCGGGGACCTGCTGGGCAACTTCCCGCAGGCTTTCTCCCATGTCGGACTGATCAACGCCGCCTGGCGGATCAGTCCGTGAGAGCCCGGTAGGCGAGCGCCGTCGCTACGACGTACACAACGTGGTGACCGGCGTCGATCGCCAGTTCAGTCGGCTCCATCTCCGACGCAGGCGGCGCGACGTCCAGCGCGGGCAACATCACGAGACTTCCTCCCCAGATAGCTGCGAAGTGCACCGCGGTCGCCGAATACCCACCCAGGCCGATGCCCGCGAGGAGGCCTCGCACCGCTCCCCAGGCGGTGCCGTATCCCCAGTGCACGAGTGTGCTGAACCGGGCTTGCGCGGCCTCGTCGACTGGTTCGACGCCGAGGACCTTGCTGGCCGCGTCCGCCGGAGCGGAGCTGCCCGGGCGATCCCGCAGCTTCATCTCCAGCGTGCTCGACAGCGTCATCGCGGCGGTGCCGATCGCGCCGGCGAGCAAACCCCTGCCGACGGCTGACGCGAGATTACCCATGGTCACCATGGCCTGTGACTATATCCATGGTGGATCTACCTCACCGGCTGACCGCGACGGCGTTAAGCGATCTGTAAGGCCTTGCCATTGCCCGGCTCCATCGCCGACCATAGGCTCGCTTGAGTGATCACAGACACGCCACGTCGGCGCATCCCATGAAGCGGATCCTCGTCAAAGGCACGCTGGCCGGCCTGGTCGGCACCGCGGCGATGACTGTCGCGCAACGACTGGAGATGTCGGCGACCGGCCGAGCCCCGTCCACGGTGCCAGGAGAGGTCGCCGCGCGGCTGCTCGGCCACCCGGAGCCGGACGCCGTGGCCCGCCTGAACCTTCCGACGCATTGGGCGCACGGTGCCGCGATGGGCCCGCTGCGGGGTGCGCTGGCCGGGATGGGCTTGCGTGGTGTCACCGGCTCCGCCGTGTCTTCGCCATGATGTGGGCGGGGGACGCCATGCTCTACCGCGCCCTGGGTATCGCCGACCGGCCGTCGCGCTGGAGCCCCGCTGAGCTGGCCACAGACGTCGGCCACAAGGCCCTTTACGCGCTCGTCACCGGCGTCGCCTACGACATACTCGCCCCCCGACGCCGCGCTCGCCGCTAAGCGTTGCCGCTGGAGTCCGTTGGGGTCGTGAACTCGACCTCACCGACATCTCCGCTCGGCGCAACGTCGGTGACGTCGAGTTCACGACGTGCAGATAGTGCCGTACGGCTCCTCCGGGTCGTGCAGAGATGATGAGCGAGTGACGCGCGTGCTGATTGTTCCCGGTGCCGCTGTCCGCAGCTACGTGCGGCCGGCCGCCGACGCGCTGTGCGACCGCGGCGTCGAGGTGCACCTCCTTGCCGCACCTGGTGAACCCGATGCCCCGGCTCGCCTGCGGAAACCATGGACAGCAACTGGCCCACTAGATCGATCGCGATGGCCCTGCCGACCTGCTCTCCGACGCCGATGCCGTGCCGGAGCATCCGGTTCTCGGCCAGCGGCGGCTCGCCCGCCGCATCAACTTCGGTGAGGTCGTCGAGTAGCCCTCGCATGATCGACAGCCTGGCTTGCACGATCGACGGGTCAAGAGGCCGTGGCGTCATGGGCTATCCGCCATCAGCGCCAGATCCAACCGTCGCATCCACTTCGGTGCCCAGCCGCTGCCCGCTGACCCTCATCTGCTGGCGAGCGAACTCACCGAATCGGTACTCATACAACGGGTCGCCGGGTCGCGGTCGATGGTCGCCTCGAGGCCCTGGACGACGTGCACGGTCTCATGCGTCACGGAGGCGCCGCACCGCATCGAGGGGACTGACCGCCACGTCGACGAGCATAGTCAGGCATGGCTTCGCCTCGGGCCGTTGCATATCGAGCTTGATCTGACATTTTGGTTGAAATACCCCATAGGGGTAGCTGAGATACCCCCTGGGGGTTATTGTGGCATGGAAGCATGACAGCGCCGGTTACAACGTGGGAGGTGACCGATGAACACGCCTGCCAAGCTTGGTGGCTTCGCCCTGGCGGCGGTCCTCGCGTTCGGTGGCGCTTACGGCATCGGCCAGGCGACCGGCCCGGTCGGCGCTGCGGCGGGCACCGCCCACGGCGATCAGCACGGTCCCGCAGCGGCACCGACCAGCAGCGAGCTGCCTGCGGGCGGGCTGATGGTCGCCCAGGACGGCTACCGCTTCGACCTGATCTCGGGTGACGCCGCGGCCGGCGCGCCGGAGGACTTCAGGTTCCGCATCCTGGACCCGAACGGGGCGCCGGTCACCGCATTCACCCCAACCCACGACAAGCCGCTGCACCTGATTGTGGTGCGCCGGGACCTGACCGGATTCCAACACGTGCACCCGCAGATGGGCGCCGACGGCACCTGGCGGATCCCGCTGACCTTCTCGAACGCCGGGGACTACCGGGCTTTCGCCGACTTCGCCCCGGACGGCCGGTCCGAGGCGATCACCCTGGGCGCCGACGTGGCCGTCGCGGGTGCCTACACCCCGGCGGCGCTGCCCCCCCGGTCTCGCACGGCCACGGTCGAGGGCTACACCGTGCGCCTCGACGGGGACCTCGTGCCCGGCACGACCAACGAGCTGACTCTCACCGTCAGCAAGGCCGGCCGGCCGGTCACCGACCTGCAGCCCTACCTGGCCGCCTACGGGCACCTGGTCGTGCTGCGCGACGGCGACCTCGCCTACCTGCACGTTCATCCGGACGGTGAGCCCGGGGACGGGCGAACCCACCCCGGCCCACAGATCACCTTCTTCGCCACCGTGCCCTCGGCCGGGGACTACGGCCTGTTCCTGGACTTCCAGCACGAAGGCGTCGTGCGCACGGCCGCATTCACGGCCACCGCCACTGGCCGACCACACGGCGATCACGAGGAGAAGTGATGGTTACCGTCACCGACAACACGGCCACAGCCCCCAGCGGGGGCGGCCAGGTTGAGCTGACGATCAGCGGTATGACCTGCGCATCGTGCGCCGCCCGGATAGAGAAGAGTCTCAACAAGCTGGATGGCGTGGCCGCCACCGTCAACTACGCCACCGAGAAGGCGCGGGTCTCCTACCCCGGCTCGGTGGACCCGGCCGAGCTGGTCGCCCAGGTGGAACAGGTGGGATACCACGCCACCCTGCCTGCGCCAACGGTCACCGAAGCCGGTCCCGGCCCAGAGCCCGCCGGGGGTGACCCGGTTGCGCCGCTGCGCCAGCGGTTGCTCGTCTCACTGGCGCTGTCCATTCCGGTGATCGCGATGGCGATGGCGCCGGCGCTGCAGTTCACCTACTGGCAGTGGCTGTCGCTGACGCTGGCCGCTCCGGTGGTGGTGTACGGCGCGTGGCCATTCCACCGCGCGGCCTGGTCAAACCTGCGCCACGGCGCGTCCACAATGGACACCCTGATCTCGATGGGCACGCTCGCGGCCCTGGGCTGGTCGCTTTACGCCCTGTTCTTCGGCACCGCAGGTGTGCCGGGGATGACGCACTCGTTCGAACTAACCGTCATCCGCATGGACGGCGCGGCGAACATCTACCTCGAGGCCGCGGCCGGCGTGACGACGTTCATCCTTGCCGGGCGCTACTTCGAGGCACGCTCCAAGCGCCGCGCCGGTGCCGCCCTGCGTGCGCTGCTGGAGATGGGCGCCAAAGACGTCGCCGTGCTGCGCGACGGGCACGAGCTGCGCATCCCGGTCGAGCAGCTCGCCGTCGGGGACCGCTTCGTCGTCCGCCCCGGTGAGAAGATCGCCACCGATGGCGTGGTCGAGGACGGGTCGTCGGCCGTGGACGCCTCGATGCTCACCGGCGAATCGGTGCCAGTCGAGGTCCGACCGGGCGACGCGGTGGTCGGTGCCACGGTCAACGCCGGCGGGCGCCTCGTCGTGCGGGCCACCCGGATCGGCAGCGACACCCAGCTCGCGCAGATGGCCCAGCTCGTGGAGGACGCCCAGAACGGCAAGGCGCAGGTGCAACGCCTCGCCGACCGGATCTCGAGCATCTTCGTGCCCATTGTCCTGCTGCTGGCCGCCGGCACCTTCGGGTTCTGGTTGGGCACCGGAGGTGGCCTGGCGGCGGCGTTCACCGCGGCCGTTGCGGTGCTGATCATCGCCTGCCCATGCGCGCTGGGGCTGGCCACGCCCACCGCGCTGATGGTGGGCACCGGCCGCGGCGCCCAGCTTGGCATCCTCATCAAGGGTCCCGAGGTGTTGGAGTCCACCCGCCGCATCGACACCGTGGTGCTCGACAAGACTGGCACCGTGACCACCGGTCAGATGTCGCTGATCGACGTGCACGTCGCCGACGGCGAGGACTCCGACGAGGTGCTACGGCTGGCCGGTGCGCTGGAGGACGCCTCCGAGCATCCCATCGCGCAGGCGATCGTCACCGGCGCCCGCGAGCGGGTCGATGAGCTGCCCATGGTGCAGGAGTTCCAGAGCACCGATGGCCTCGGCGTCACCGGTGTGGTCGAGGGTCACGCGGTTCTCGTTGGTCGCACCGCGCTGCTCGAGCAGTGGAGCAACCAGCTGCCTGGTGAGCTGGAGACGGCGAAGGGGGCAGCCGAGCAGCGGGGTCAAACCGCGGTGGTGGTCGGCTGGGACGGCGCGGCCCGCGCCGTGCTCGTCGTCGCCGACACGATCAAATCGACCTCCGCGCAGGCCATCCGCCAGCTGCGCAGCCTCGGGCTGGTCCCGGTGCTGCTCACCGGCGACAACACCGCGGTCGCGCACAGCGTGGCGGCAGAGTTGGGGATCGACGAGGTGATCGCCGAGGTGTTGCCGAGGGACAAGGCCGACGTGGTGCGCGGGCTGCAGGCCGAGGGCAAGGTCGTCGCGATGGTCGGTGACGGCATCAACGACGCCGCCGCGCTCGCGCAGGCTGATCTCGGGCTGGCGATGGGGACCGGTACCGACGTCGCGATCGAAGCAAGTGACCTCACCCTGGTCGGTGGCGATCTGCGTGCCACGGCGGACGCCATCCGGCTCGCCCGCCGCACCCTGGGCACCATCAAAGGCAATCTGTTCTGGGCATTCGCCTACAACGTGGCGGCCCTGCCACTGGCCGCAGCCGGGTTGCTCAACCCGATGCTCGCCGGTGCGGTGATGGCGTTCAGCTCAGTGTTCGTCGTCTCCAACAGCCTGAGACTGCGCCGCTTCCGCACCCTCACCACCAACTGATCGAGCACGGCCGAGCGGCACTTTCCCGATATGGAGACATATCGGGGGGTATCAGTGGCCGGATAGCCCCGATATGTCTCCATATCGGCTCGGGCCCGCGGCTCGCGCCGCTACGGCGCCCAGCGGCACACCGTCAGCTCGGCGTCCGCGTGGCTTTCCTGCGTCACCGCGCGCACCTGGAGAGGTCGGGTCGTGCAGGCGGGGCGCCGTCGGCGTGTCGCTGAAGAACAGCCGCGCGCAGTCGATCAGGAAGCGCGGGTTCTCCTCCGGGATGAAGTGGGCGGAATCGGGTGCCACTACCTCACGCACGTCGACGGCGATGGCCCGGTAGTACTCGTATCCCGCGGTGCGGTCGGCCGGATCCGAATAGGCCCGGTAGTACGTCTCGCGTTCGGCCGGCGGCAGGCTGCCCTCGAAGAACATGCCGAGGTAGGTCGGCACGTCATCGTCGTCGACGATCTGCTCGGGGATCGGCGCGCGGTGGCGTTGAACAGGATGTGCCAGGTATAGGAGTTCAGGTCGTCCAGCCCGAAGCCGGGGTTAGCGGCGACTCGACCACGGCCAACCTGGTCACGTCGGTGGGGAAGTCCCGAGCGCGTAGGCATAGGCCACTGCGCCGCCGATGTCGTGGGTGAGGATCTGTACCTGCTGGAAACCGAGCCGCTGGACCGCCTGGCGCACCCGGCGCGCGGTGCTGGCCTTGTCGTAGCCGCCGGTCGGCGCGCTGGAGTCGCCGAGGCCGGGCAGGTCCAGCGCGATCACCGTGTCGGTACGTCCCAGTTCGGGCATCGTCTTGTGCCACGACCACCAGATCTGCAGCCAGCTGTGCAGCAGGACCAGGGGCGGGCCGGACCCGATGCGGGCGTAGTGGACGGTGCCGCCGTCCACCGTGACGGCGCCGTGCTCCACGCCTGGGATGGAGCCGGTCTCGCGCTTTGACGGCCGGGTGGAGCACGCTGTGACGCAGGCGAGCACCAGGACCGCCACCGTGGCAATCAGGCCGCGAAGCGCGTTTGCGCGCTGATTCGACGCCATCGGGCACCTCCGTGGCCGGGGTCTTCTCCAGTACAGACCGGCGAGGGTCACCGAACTCATCGACCGCGCGCATCCCCGGACCGCAGCACACACCGTCCTGGCCAGGAGGTTCGTCAGGCCGACCAAGCGGTTTCCGACCTTCGAGTAGCGCGAAGGTTTCGTAGCCGCGTAGCCGGTCCTGGCGGCATCGCTGAGCTGGATATGAGCCGCCCCCACTCGGCAGTCGGCGAGCCGGTCACGACGTACCCGACGTATCGCGCGACGAGCACTGCGCTGACCACCGCCCGGCGATGACGCCGCCGCAGGACAGCCAGGTACAGGCGCCTTCGCCGGCCGATATGCACTGACGCCAATAGGACAAAGGCGGCGCCGAAGGTCAGATGCGCCCAGTACGCCGGGATCGTGAGGAACGAGCCGAGCAGTGCGCCGGCCAGCGCGACCTCGAGGCCCCCGGTCCTCATCGGCCGGTCTCCCGCAGCCCGGTCTCTCGCAACACCGACACCACCAGGAACATGAACGCCACCGAGAACAGCACGAACTCGGTCGCATGGCCGAACTCCCACTGGGCGCGCAACGTGGCGAAGTCCTCGGGCACGACGCCCGGGGGCAACGGTCGCAACCGCTGGTTCACCGGCTCGACTACCACGAAGTACGTCACCAGGGACACGGCCTGCAGGGCCGCGGCAGCTCCGGTCCACGCCAGCGCCGCGCGACGGCGTCGCACCAGCCACGTCAGTACCGCGGCTGCAGCGATCGAGCCGACGTACAATAGCGCCCCGAGGGGCGGTCCGAACCAGACGTACAACGAGTTGTTCAGCCGGATGTAGAACTCAGCTGGATACCCGAACTTCGGACCGAGCTCGAGCACGTGCGCGAACAGCAGCCCCATCGTCAGCGCGGCCAGCAGCAGCGCCACCGCGCGCAGTACACGAATACTCATGCCGCCGACGATGCCACGCCGCGGCCTATGCACCTCCGTCCCCAGGCGGGTCAGCGATCCGTCGCGCGGCGGACCCGCCAATGGCGCCGCATACCCTGCGGCCGGAGTAGGTGACTTCCGGTCTGACCGGGAGTCGGGTGAGGACTATTACCGGAATGCCTTCGACTACGGCTCCGAGTCCCAGGCGCTACACCGCGATCGCTACCTCCAGGCTGAGCATCTGATCGACAATTCTGCTCTAGGCGCACCGGATCTCGTCCGGGACTGATCAAGACGCCGCGAAAGTTTTGAGCCCTGGACCGCATGCTCAGTGACCAGGCTGGCGCCGCCGCACGACCATCTCACACAAGCACATCTGCACCCAACATACGGAGGATACTGGTGGGTGGCAGTCAGGCGACGTCGACGAGCAAGACATCGATCTCCTTCGCGGGTCTTCGCATGATTCGCGGAAGGTCGGCGCTCGTACCCGCCTTCAGGACACGCGGATTGACGAGCCGGAGTCGCTTTCCAGCCCTTTTCATGTCGGCACCCTGAGCAGCAAGTACGTTTCGAGCCCATTGGGTGTGACCGTAGAGCAATAGTATGGCGAAGCCATGACCCGTGCGAAACGCGATAACGGGTGTCTGATACTCCGCGCCGGACTTGCGGCCTCGGTGGAGAATCACCGCCTCCGGGGGCAGATAGGGCGCCCACAGGCGCTGGATCGGGTTGATCACTCGCTTGTTCAATGCAGGCAACCATCGCGGCATCACGGAGCGCCCGCTACCATCGGGCTGCTCGGGCTCGGGCATGCCACACTCCTCATGTCGTCTCGGTGGCGCAATAGGTTTGCCCAAAACCTCGCACGTCACACTTCTGTCCCGGACCCGTAGCGTTCGGAGGCGGTATCTGTCGCACACCCACCGCTGCGAGCTCGGCAGCCAGAGCCTGCCCAGTCCGTCGGTGGCGCCGGTAATGAGGATGGTCTGCTCGACGCGCGGCCGCTGCTGATACTGCGAGACGTCGGCCTCGAACCTGGACGATGGTCAGCGTGCGAGTAGTTGTGCGGGTTCGCCCAGGGTCGAGCCGGACCGTGGTCGGTGGGTCTCATGACGGCGCCCTCGTCGTCAGAGTGGGCACTCAGGCCGTTGAGGGTCAGGCCACAGCGGCGGCGTTGCAGGCTCTCGCGAAGACACTTGGAGTGCCTCGCCGGACAGTGGTGCTGGTGAGCGGCGCAACCAGCCGCACCAAAGTTGTCGATGTCCCAGACTCTTCCCGAGACACCGTGGCGGCGTTGCTGGCGCGGTAGCCGCGAGGCCGAGCGTGAGCCCGGCGATCACCACGGTGACGCGCCCAGCCGGCCCAGCACCGGCACGGCGAGCAGGGTGAACGCTGCCTCGGTGAGCAGCACCACCGCCGCCCACCCCAGTCCGGCAGCATCGGTGCGGTCACCACCGTGTACGAGCGCAGCCCCCGCCGTCACGACGCCTGCCGCCACGACCAACACCAGCGTCGGGCGCGACCGGCTCAGCAGCGGGCCGACGACGGCCAGCAGCAGCGGTACGGACGCCACGGCGATGCCGATGACGGCCGGCTCCGCGTACTCCACCCCGCGCACCACAGCGACGTTGAACAACACCAGTCCGCTGCCGGCCACCCCTGCCAGCCAGGCCCATTCGACCCCGCGCGGCCGCGGGAGCGGGCGGTGAGCCCCGACGGCCAGGATCAACAGCAGTACGGCGGCGAGCGCGTACCGCGCCGCCTGCACGGTGAACAGCGGCGCGTCGATCAGGGCCTGCGATACCGCGACGCTGCTGCCGACACAGGCCATCCCCACCAAGGCACGCCACCGGACCTGACAGAGGAAGACACACTCGGCACACTGCTGCAAATTTGGCCCGTGTCACAGAGCCAAGTCTTACTGTACGAGGAGGACCAAAGTGGGTGGCGCCGACTTCCTCCAACTGGACCCATCGACGGCTCCACCGCGTGGTCTGTCGACCTGGTTGACCGGTGCACTGCGCACGGCCATTGCGGACGGCCGGTTGCCGGTCGGCACCCGGTTACCGGCCACCCGAAATCTCGCAGTGGAGCTGCGCGTCTCCCGCGGTGTCGTGGTGGAGGCTACCAGCGGCTGGTGGACGAGGGAGTACTCGCCGGACGCCGCGGCGGCGGGACTGCCGTTCGGGCTGCCGCGCCGCAACGTCGACCTGCCCGGTCGAATACGGTCGCACCCACGTCCGTCGAGTTCGATCTGTCTCCGGGCCTGCCGGATCTCTCGGCTTTTCCGCAGACGGCGTGGCTGCGTGCCGAGCGCACAGTGCTGGCCGGCTTGGGCGCCCCTGACCTGGGCTACGGCGACCCTCGCGGCATGCCCGCGCTGCGCGAGGCGCTCGCCGGCTGGCTGGCCCGTACCCGCGGCATCCGGGCCGACCCGCAGGATCTGCTGGTCGTCAACGGCGTCGCCCAGGGGCTGCGCTGCTGGCTCAGGTCCTGCGAGTCCGCGGGACGAGGGCGGTCGGCTTCGAGGAACCCGGCCCGCAGGGCACCCGCGAACAGCTCCAACGGTGGGGCCTGTGCACGGTCCGGTGCCGGTGGATGACCTCGGTCTCGACGTCGATGCGCTGACGGCCACCGGCCGACATCTGCGGCTTACCCGGACCCGCTACCGCCAACGCCGCAACGCCGTCCTCGAGGCGCTGGCGGAGTATCTGCCGACTGCCCGCGTCCACGGCATCTCAGCCGGCCTGCCTCTACTCGTCTCGCTGCCCGAACTCGACGACGCCGCACTCGCTGCCCGGGCCCGCTCCCATGGCGTCGCCGTGCACCCGCTGTCCTGGCACCGGCAACGGCGAGGGCCGGCCGGACTCGTCATCGGATACGCCGCATGCCCACCCGATCGCATCCGCGAGGCCATCCAGCACCTCGGTGCGGCCGCCGCAACGACACGTGGGGTGCGCCCCGTATACCCGGCTGACGATGCGAGAATTGACCACAGCGACATCGACAGACTCTCGACGATCTCTTACGAAAGTGACCAACATGCTGGATTCTGATGCCCAGGCGTGGGTGAACGCCCTCAACGAGCTGATGACCACCCACTCTCCACAACCCGTCGACATCATCAACCTGGCCGAGAGCGAGGGCAAGATAGGTGACCGGCAGGTCACCGAAACGGGACCCGGTCAGATTACCGTCGCGGACGGATGGACCGCGGTCTACGAGCCTGAATCAGAGCGGTGGGCTCTTGTGCCCAACGGTGATGATGCTAACGACTCCGTTCTGCCCCTCGACCCGCTGTAAGGCTGGCCACCTGCCGCATGACTTCCCGATACGCCGATCTGAGCCATCCGATCAAGCACGGGATGATCACCTATCCCGGGCTGCCCGGGCCGACGATCTCGACGTATACCTCTCGGGAGGAATCGGCGCAGCGGCTGGCCACCGGGGTGTCGTTGCACATCGGCCGGATCGAGATGGTCGCCAACACCGGCACGTACGTCGACGCGCCGTATCACTTCCATGCCGACGGTGCCGACGTGGCAGAGCTACCGCTGGAGCGTTTGGTGGACGTGGCAGTCGTCGTGGTTCGGGCCAGCGGCCGTACCGCGATCGGCCCGGAAGTGCTCGACGATGCCAGCGCGCTGTGGGGCAAGGCCGTGCTCGTGCACACTGGCTGGTCGCGGCGCTGGGGGACTCCCGCGTACCTGTCCGGAAGTCCTTACCTGACCAGGGGTTTCGCCGAGGCCATGGTCGAGGCGAACGTCGCGCTGCTCGGCGTCGACGCGCTGAACGTCGACGACGTGGAGGACCCGACCCGGCCAGTGCATCACACCGTGCTCGGCAACGGCATCCCGCTGATCGAGCATCTGGCCAACCTGGACCGGCTGCCTGACCACGGTGCCCGGTTGACCGCGCTGCCTGCTCCAGTCCGCGGCTTGGGCAGCTTCCCGGTCCGGGCCGTAGCGATCCTGCCGTGAGTCTCTTCACAGGTCCAGCTGGTGGATCGCCGGCCGCCTCCACTGACCCAGCCGTGCGGTGGTGTTGCTCAGCTCAATGGGTCTCGATGAGTGGGGTTGAGCACCCTGGCCAGGAAGATCTTGGTGCGCTCCATGCGCGGCGCGGAGATCACCTGCTCGGATGGGCCGTCCTCGACCACCACGCCGTGGTCCATGAACACCACCCGGTCGGCTACCTCGCGGGCGAACGCCATCTCGTGGGTCACTACCAGCATCGTCATGCCGTTCTCGGCGAGTGTGCGCATCACCCCCAGCACCTCACCGACCAGCTCCGGGTCGAGCGAGGAGGTCGGCTCGTCGAACAGCATCACCTGCGGATCCATTGCCAGTGCCCGAGCGATCGCGACCCGCTGCTGCTGGCCGCCGGAGAGTTGCGCCGGCATCGCTGACTCCTTGTCCGCAACGCCGACGACGCTCAGGTGGTGTCTCGCGATCTCGACCGCCTCGGCCTTGCTGCGCCGCAGTACCCGCCGTTGGGGCAACGTCAGGTTGTCCAGCACCCGCAGGTGAGAGAACAGATTGAACTGTTGGAACACCATGCCGATCTGGCGCCGGGCGGCGTCGATGTCCACGTCGACGTTGGTCAGTTCGACACCGTTGACGGTGACCGTGCCGCCGGTCGGCTGCTCCAGCAGGTTGATGCAGCGCAGCAGTGTCGACTTGCCGGACCCGGACGGCCCGATCACGCACACCACCTGGCCGCGCTCGACACTCAGGTTGATCCCCCGCAGTACCTCCAGCGAGCCGAAGGACTTGCGCAGCTCGGAGACCTCGACGATCACCTCACCCGCCTCCGCGGCCGGCTGCCACCGGCGCAGCGCTGCCGGAACGGCCTTCCAGTCGCCGTGATAGCTGCGACAGTGGGATCGTGATGATCAGATAGCACAGGCCGGCCACCAGCACCGGGGTCAGGCTGCGGAACTCGTTGAGCTGCTGGCGACCGAACTGGGTCAGCTCCTGCTGCGCCACCGTCGATCCCAGGAACAACGCAAGCGAGGTGTCCTTGGTGAGCAGTACCAGCTCATTGGTCAGTGGCGGCAAGATAATCTTGAATGCTTGCGGGATGGTGATCCAGATCATCGTCGCGGCCGGTGACATGCCAAGCGACCTAGCCGCTTCCACCTGGCCGCGCGGCACCGCCTGGATGCCGGCCCGGATGGTCTCCGCCAGGTAAGCAGCCGAAACGATGCCCAGCGCGATCATGATCGCCACGTAACGGTTGAGGCTGGTGCCGGGAAAGGCCAGCGGAATGCCGCTACCCACGGCGAGGATGACCAGTAATGCCGGGAGACCGCGGAAGAACTCGATGTAGACCCCGGCCAGCACCCGGTACACCCCAACGGTCGACAGCCGCATCAGCGCCAGCATCAGCCCCCACGCGAAGCCGAATACGAAGCCGAGCGCGGTGTAGATCACGGTGTTCTTCAGCGCCACCGTGATGACGTCGGGAAACATACCCCTGGCGACTTCGAGGTCGAAGAACGCTGATTGGATCCGGCCCCAGTCGGCCGCCAGCGCAATAGTCAGAACGAGCAGCACCAGGACGACGTACTGCACGCCACGGACAACCTTGGCCCGTTGCCGCTTGGTCAGGGCCATCGAGGGTCGCTTCTTCCCATGGTGCTGGCAGCGATCAGCTGCCGGGCTTCTTCTTGAACCACTTCTCGTAGATCCTGTCGTACTCGCCGTTGGATTCGGCCTTGGCGAGCACTTCGTTGATCTTGTTGAGCAGCGCGGTGTTGCCCGTCTTGACGGCGATGCCGTACTGCTCGTTGGTATCGAACTCCGCGGTCACCTCGAAGTCGGGCTTGCCGTTCACCCAGTCGTAGAGCACCCCGTTGTCGTTGATGCCAGCAACGACGTCACCGGCCTCCACGGCGGTCAGCAGCAGGCCGAGGTCTTCGAAGACGACGATTTCGACGTCACGCGCGTTCTCGTTGGCGTACTTCTCGCCCGTGGTGCCGTTCTGCACGGCGAGCCGCTTGCCCTTGAGCTGCTCGAAGCCCGCCAGGCCCGAGCCCTTCTTCGTGACCAACGCTTGGGCGGCGTCGAAATAGGGCGTGGAGAAGTCGAAGTTCTGCTCGCGTACCTCGGTGATGGTCATGCCGGCGGCGACCAGGTCGCACTTGCCGGCGTTGAGGTCGGCGCCGGACTGGATGCCGTCGAACGGGGTGTCGACAATCTGTTGGGGGACGCCCAGCTCCTTTGCCACCAGGTCGACCAGGTCGACGTCGAATCCGACGACCTTGCCGTCCTGCTCGAACTCGAAGGGCTCGTAGGGCAGCCCGGTGCAGGTAGTCAGCTGGCCGGCCTTGACCAGCGGGATGCCGGTAACAGTGGCGCCAGGCTCGCTGGTGCCACACCCAGCGACGAGCAAGGCAAGCGCGATGAGCGGGACCGCGGACAGCACGGCACGTCGATGGAGTCTTGCCATGGAAATCCCCTCCTGCAGGGTGTGCCGCAGGCGGTTGTCCGGACATGATTCACGAATGCGCCTGTCGCGTGACGGGTCTACCAGGGAGATGGGGTCGTGGACGGTCAGGCCAGTTCTCCTCGTTGCGCCGGTACACCGCGATCGTGCGCTCGGCGACCCGGAAGGTGAACCGGCCGGCCTCCTCGCAGATCTCACCATCGGTAGCCAGCGAGACGTGATCGCCGATCAGTTCCACCTCAAGCGACGGTGCCACCCGCCGCACATAGGTGCGGGTGTGTTCCATG
>DASQVB010000279.1:0-2024 GCA_035640975.1 Pseudonocardiaceae bacterium | reverse complement strand
CGCCGTCGCCGCCTCGACGGCCGCGCCCTGCTTGCCGCGTTGCGGACCAGGCGGGTGTCCACCGGCGCGTTCTTCTCAGACCGCGATCCGCTCCCACTCCTCCTCGAGACCGCCAAGGCCGCCAACAAGGTCCTCGGGGCGGCACTGACCATCGCGCAGAAATCCCGGAAAAGAACAACACTGGCGCAGTGGCGTCCGGATCGTGACGGTTCTCAGCCTCACGATTTAGTCCTTCACCGCAATGGGGATGCGCTGCAAGGCGGTCGCGCCGTCATTACCTGGTAATTCCGGGGAGCCACCCGACCGGTGAAGACAGCTAAACGTGGGCGGCATGTGTTGGCCGTAGCCGACGCTGTCAGGCCCTTAACCTGGCGCGCAACTTAGTGATCACAGTTGGCCGCTGACCGGTCAGCAGCGCCAGCACCAGCCCGAAACAGGCCAGTGCCACCACGCCCATCACGAAGCTGACCGCGAGCTGTGGCACCCGGTCGTGTACCTGGTGCTGAACCACCCAGAAACCGAACGTGGACGCCGGCAGCATGGCTACTGTGGCCGCCCCCACGATGGCCAGCCTGTGCAGGTCGAGCAGCCGCTCCGGCCGGATCGCAGTACGTATCATGAACAGCGTCATCAGCGACGCCACCAGGTCGGCCAGCAGCATCGCACAGCACAGCCCGACCAGCCGGTAGCCGTCCGCCGGCAGGAGCAGGACGCCCAGCGCAACCACTGTTCGTGTCACCATCACCACGGTGCTGGTCCGCCGCGGCTCGCTGGTGTCCAACCGGGCGAACAGCGCCTGCCGGGACACCTCGTAGAACGCGTGAGCGAGCTGCGCGACCGCGAACACCACCAGGCAGGCGGTCAGCCACCGCACGATGGCGGGCTCGTGCAGCTCGCCGTTGGCCAGCGCGGACGCCACCGGCTCGGCGATGCGAGCAGCAGGCACAGCGAGACGTCCAGCACCTCCACACCGGTCCCGTGCCATAGCGCGAACACGACCACAGTGGCGATCATGCCGCAGCGGAGGCCAGCGCGAACCGACCCCTGGCCTGCTGCACCGCGGCGCCGACGGCCGCCAGCGTGTAGCAGATCACCTGCGGCGCCACGAACGCCACGATCACCGCCCCGATGACCACCACACGCAGTAGCCCGGTGATCCGGCTGATCAGGGTCCAGGCCGCCACCGTGATCGAGCCCAGTGCGGTGCCCAAGGGCACGTAGTCGGGAGAATCGTCAGCGAGGGACTCGCTGAGTCCGCTCGCCTCGGCTCGGCTGTCGGCCTTGCGAGCTCCGTTGTCCTCGCCACCGAGAGGCCCTACCGCAGTGTCGGAGGTGGCGCCAAGGCAAGATCGCGCCGACCTGCCTTCGTCCATGAGCCAAACGGTAGCGAGTCCTCACGGGCGCGATCACACAAAAACCAACACCTGAAGTTGAAGATTTACTCAGAGTCTCCATCAGTCAGCAGGGCTAGAGTCACGGCTAGGGGGTTACAGCGGCTGTCTGCGTATAGGGGGGATCCCGGTTGCTCACCGAGAAGGACGCTGATGTCGACCGAAGCACCCCAGGGCATCTGAACGCGTTGCTGCCGCCGGTGCTGATCGCCGGGGCCGGGACCGCCATCGGGCTGGCCGTCGCTCGGGGTCTGCGCGACACGGGAGTCCCTATCATTGGCGCCTCCCTCACCCCGACGGCGCCAACCTGCCGGTCAAGGCTATGGCACAGCGTCCTGCAGGTCGGCGCGCCAACCACGCAAGCATGGCTGGCGACGCTGCATGCGGCTCACGAGCGGTACGGCCCGATGGTGCTGTTGCCCGCCGACGACATTGTGGTGCGCATCGTCGCCGAGCACGCCAGCGAACTAGCCACGCAATTCGACTTCGTGATGCCCGACCTGCCGATCGTTGATCGGCTGCTGGACAAGTCGGTTTTCCACGAGTGGGCCCTGGCCAACGACTTCCCGGTTCCCCACACAGCGATCGTCAACGACCTAGGCCAGTTGCGTGCAGCCCTGCGCGAGATGGCCT
>DASQVB010000278.1:0-2454 GCA_035640975.1 Pseudonocardiaceae bacterium | reverse complement strand
ATATCCTCGCCGCCGCCCTGCGCGAGCCGGAGCAGTATGAGCAGGCTCGCCAGCTCGCCGAGGACACCCTCACCCGGTGCCGCCGGATCCTGGGCGAGAACCACCCCGACACCCTGCGCTCGGCCAACACCCTCGCCACTGTCCTGGCTAACCTGGGCGAACGCGACAAGGTCCACCGAGGACAAGAGTGAACGGAGCCACTGTCGGCGCGCTACTCGTGGAGGTCGGAAAGACCGGTGTGTCCACTTCGACAGGCTTCCAGTTCTACCTTGTTGAGTTTGTCCCGCAGCTGCCGCAGGGCCCGCGCCCTAGTGGGCCCAATGCTGCCGGGTGGAATTCCGGCGGTGCGGGCGACCTCGGCGTAGGAGCGGGGATTGTCGGTGAACAGCGCCCGTAGTAGCGCCCGCCGCCGCGGTGACAACTCATCGACGAACTTCCGCAACGTCCGTGCGGTGTCGGCGTCGATCACCCGCTGCTCGGGTCCCCCCGAGGCGTCGGCGGCGGCGTCTGGAAACACGTCAATGCGATTCGGGGTGGGCTTGGCCTGCCGCAGAATGTGCAGGCATTCCCGGCGGGCGGTGGTCGCCAGCCACCCGCCCAGCCGCTCAGGGAACTGCACCCGGTGGGCGTTTTCGGCCAACCGCAGCCAGGTCATCTGCACCGCATCGAGCGCATCGGCCTCCTGCAGCCGAAATGACCGCACCGTCGTGGAGACGAGCTTGCCGTACCGGCGCAAAATTTCGTCCCAGGCCGCGGGGTCGCCGTCGCGGATCGACAACAACAGGTCAGTCATGCTGTTCGTGGCGAGCGGGGCGTAGCTGGTGACGGTTGTCATCGTCGGCATTACGACCTCCTTCGCACCTCAGGTGCGCCCACCATCGGTCACCGGCCTTGGCCAGGGATTGGCGCCGGATTGGAGGGAGGCTTGATGTAGCCGCTTGTCCGTTCGAAAAGGCGTCGCACCCCAGCTGAGGAACAGGCGGGGTCTGTGGCGTTGGCGCCAGGAGCGACACCCGACAAGATCGACGCGGAAGTCAGCAGGTACTGCGGTAGTGAACCCACACCGCGCACGGTGATCATCCTGCGGTACGGACCGAACCTCGCTTCACCTGTGACGTCGATGTGGCCGTCTCGTCAACGAAGATCGGCTGCCGAGCGGCTGATTCGATCGCTCATCGATAGGGGTATCGTCTCGACGCCATCGTCGACCAGGACGCCGTTGGCCGGCTGGCCACCGCGCGGATGGTCGGCCGGGCGCGCCGACCGGCTGGACGTCGTGGTGATGTCCTCTTCGCCTCGGCCGGCATAGAACCCGAGATCGTCGTATCCGCGGAAGTTCTCGGCTGTCCGGTGGCGCAGTTAGTACGCCAAGGTTCGGTCAGAGGAGGGGATGATGGCGTGTCGATGATTTTCACTCGGTGCACTCGGCATCGCCAGCCTGTCCCGCCAGTGCGCGAGGTTGACACGGGTGGTCAGGGTGCTGGGATGGTCGAGGCCCAGCACCCGCAGGTAGTCAATGAGCAACTGCTCTCAGGTCGCAACCGGCGCCAACGGGATCGCCAGCATGTCCACGCCAGTCGACGAGGTGGTGATGCTGCGCGTTCTGCTCTCCATGGGCCTCAGGTCGAAGGCCTGACGGCCTGTGGTTCTCTCCCGAGGTGGCGGACCGGCGATTTCATCTCTCTGCAGAGACGAGGAGCGTGGGCTCGACCGGCTGCGGGATGAAGGACTGATCACCGTGAACCGACGTCCCATCACGCAAACGCTAGCCATCACGCGACTCCGGAACATTCACAGCCTGAATTGGAGACGTTGTCTCGTCCTAGACCAGCCAACGCCTGCCCTGAACCCGCGCCAGGCCCGGCCGGGACTACTTCCTTGAGGTAGCGGCGACGGCCACTGACTGGGTCCGTGCCAGCATAGACACGCACCCGCAGAGCACCGCTGGGAAGGGTCTCGACGCCACCATGTGGACGATGACGGCGGCCTGTGGCCTCGGTCATGGCGGCACAATACGACACTCGCACCACGTATGGTGCCACGCCTACAAGATGACGAAAACCACAGCTTCCGCTGGTCAGACGCAGTGGAGACGAAGGGACTCGAACCCTCAACCCCCGCCTTGCAAATGCACGGCGAGCTATGACGTAGCCCGTCCGACGTTGGTCCGGCTGACCGCGACGCTGCCGCAGCTGCATCCCGTGCACGCGGACGACTCGTCTTCGGTGACAACCTCGGTGACAGAATGTCCATAGAGGACGACCGGATGATCGTCGCGGTGAGGCGCATCACATCGGTCATCGCCCGACGGGTGTGCGATCGGGTGTGCGGTTGCTGGCCCCGTGAGGTGGGCGGCGGGCTCCCCGCCGCACGGTGGTGACGGAGCCTCCCGGCGACGAGCCTGATAGCCAGTGGCAGGCGACCACACGCGGCCAGGATCTGCCGAACAGCGTC
>DASQVB010000277.1:0-2189 GCA_035640975.1 Pseudonocardiaceae bacterium | reverse complement strand
ATGCGGCGGGTAAGAACTCGCGGGCCTGGGGTGTGGCCACATCGTGGTAGTACTCCACCCGCGCCATGTGTCCGATGGTTAGCCCTAGACATGACGCGATAGGAACCGAATAACTAACTAAGAGTAAACAACGAGTGAACGACGACGCCGGTCGGCCCGACGCCATGCTTGATCCGGCGTGCGTAAACATCTTTGCCTGTATGTGAGTACTGATCACTGATGCGCGATCGACGCTATTTGAGTCCATACCGGACAGTAGATAGGCCAGGGTTGGATGCCGCGCCGCAGCGGGAAATCGGGGGCCTTGCCCGCTGCGGCGCGGCGGCGCCGGACCGAGGGGGGAGGTGTCCGGCGAGCTTCTCAGGTTTTGTGACCCGGATCGACCGTTTGCTCGATCAGTGGTGTCACCCGCTTACGCCTACTTAAAGTAGAACATTTTTGGCCTTCAGGCGCTATATGTCACCTGAATGACGTAGCTCTCCCTCGAGAGAGGGCATAAATTGCACTGAGCAATCACTGCAGCACCGGATGAACACAAACTCCGCGCAACGCTGCAAACACGGGTTGTGTCACGAACTCGACGGTCTTTGTCACTGGCGATGATCCTCTCCAGCCGCACCGAAAGGTTGGCTCATCGATTCGGAACCTAAGGTTACCTGAAGACTCCCTAGTGAGGGCCAGGTGGCAAACAAATGATGAATCTGACCCGCGCCCACTAGCTGTTGCGACTATTCTCCGACATGTTCCGCAGACGCCGAGAATGCATCCTCTGCGACTGAAGCACCGGGCGGCGGCGGGGAGCGCGCGGAGCAGTTCACCTGGTCGGCTGCGATCGATGGAATGCTGGCAACACTGCACGCGAGCTGATTGGCGCTTGGTCTGGACGCCGAGTTCACCGGCCGGATCAGCGGCGCCGGCCGACCGGTTGCCCCGTCTGGCACGCCACAAGACCGCCAGCACGTAGACAAATAGATCCTGGCCACGCCGGATCAACCACGGGATTCCGGCAACGACCAGCCGGCCGACGTGCTCGGCGGTCGTCACAGTCCTGCTACCAGCGCAGTGCGGGCTGATGGGTGCGGGAACCAGCCACCCAGCCTCGGCCATCGCTGCCGTACACGCCGCCGCCAGCAGTCGGTGGCCCAGCTCCGAGGGATGCAGACGATCCACGTGCCACGCTGCGGAATCGTAGGCTCCCACAGCCCCCGCCCGGCACTGGATCGCCCACGCCGACCACCGTCGAGTCACCGAGCGTGACCAGAGTGCGGACCGAGCGGCGAACTGCAGGCACAGCGCCAACGATCACCTCACCACGTAGAACGGCGGTGAGTTCGAGGTGACGTTGCCTCGACGGCTGACCGAACAAAAAACCAAGACCCTGTTGTAGGGTCAACGGCAGTTCCGATACCCCAGTCGCAGGGGCCCCCCGGACATGGACATCCGAGATTGCCGTTGTGTACTCGCCGCTGTGGGCATGTCGACCCTGCTGATCAATGGGCTTGGTGCGTGCAATCCATCGACGGTCCCGCAGGAGCCGGATGCTTCGCCCTCATCTGTGCCGGTAGACCCCTTGCCAGGGACCGCCACCGCGACGCGCGAAACGAACGCCGCGACAACCTGGGTAATGCCTGACCTCGTCGGTTCCAATTTACAGAGCGCGCAGAACCAGATCCAGAGCCTCACGGATTTCGCGATACCCGTAACAACCTCACATGACGCGACTGGCGCTGACCGTCAACAGGTCTTGGACGGGAATTGGAAGGTGTGTGCACAGAACATCCCACCCGACCGTACGATCGATAGTGGCACCCAAATCGACTTCGGCGCAGTCAAGCTCGAAGAGGGCTGTCCATAGCACCACGTCCTGCGTGCGTTCAGCCTGTCGGCTGCGGCGATCCCGTCGGCTCAGTGGTGCCGATCGTCGCGTCCCCGATTACGTTCTGGCACTCTGGCGTCTGGTCGATGGCAGCGCGCAACTGCGGATCGACGACGAGGTTGGCGAGTACCTGTGCGCGGTTGCCCAGTGCGGCCAGCACGTTGCCGGCCGCGCCGAGGGCCAAGCCGGCCCCACCCACGTCGTTGGGGTCAGCCCGGTTGAGTTGCGCCATCGCCTCGTCGAGATCTTCGCGCAACTGGACGAGCTGGATGCGCATGCTTTCGAGGACCTGCACCCCGTTGTCCACCGGCGG
>DASQVB010000276.1:0-9130 GCA_035640975.1 Pseudonocardiaceae bacterium | reverse complement strand
CCGGGCAGGCATACCCGTGGACAGCCGAGTCCCGCAAGACCGCCGATGAACTGGACTTCGTCGCCCGCGCCGCGGACGTCACGGCACAACCGCCGCTGCTGCTTGTCAGCGGCGAGCTGGACGACCCGACGCTACGGACGGACGCGGCTGCCCTGGTCGACGCGCTACGCGAGCGGTACGCGCACCCGGACGAGGTCGAGCTGAGGACTGTGCCGGACCTGCCGCACCCGCTGGCCGCCGAGCCCGGCCTAGAACCGGCCCCGCAACTGCCCGCAGCCAAGGTGGTCGACGAGATCCTGACGCAGTGGTTCCTCCGGCAGCTCACGGCGAAGTGAGCGACGACGGGCGAACTCGGGTCTGGTGCACGGCAGTCAGGCGCAGTATGTCGATGTGAGCGCTCTCACCGAGATGCTCACCTTCCTCAACGACCCGATGTCAACGGACAGCGGTGCCGGCCACGGCGAAGAGGGTAGACCAGGCGCAACCACACCAGCCCAGGGACGGCCTCAGCGTCGGCGCGCGGCGGGATCACGCGCTTCCTGCCAGCGCGCCAGAGCTTCCGGGGACACCCGCGTGTACCGGGCCAGCGAGGCAACGCTGGTGTGGCCGGAGAACGCCAGCAGGGTGGAGGTGTTCGCGCCGTCCTCCGCGGCGTGGGTCAGCGCGGAGTGCCGTAGTTGGTGCAGCGTCCACGGCCCGCCGGGCAGCTTCTCGGTCGCGTCCTCGAAGCACTCGGCCGCCCGCCGGTAGGACAACCTCGCCCGGCCGCTGTCCAGGTGAGATCGGCGTGGGCAGTTCGACACGGGCACGGCGTCGGTGAGGTAGACCGGCCCGGTCCGGCGGCCCTCCAACAGGCGCGAGAGCAACCAGGCGGTGGCAGTGCACCACACGATGATGTCTGCGCGCCGCCCTTGCGGCAGACCTTGGCCCGCCGGTTGCGCAGATCCAGTTCCGGGACGTCCAGTGCCAGGATTTCCTCGGCTCGGGCGGCGGTCTCGTAGAGCATCCGCCACAGGGTGCGCTCCGGGTGCTCGCGCCGAGTTCGGACACCAGCGCTCGCAGCGCGGTGCCATAGGAACGAGCGGTGTTCGCGTTAGGTACCTCAGCGAGGAAGGCGTCGACCGCGCTGGCAAGCGCCGGTCCCGCTGACACGACATCGAGGCGATGGATCGTGCCGCGTTCCGATGTTCTTGACCCCGTGTTCACGAACGCCTCCTCAAGTCGGACGGCATGGCTCAGCGCAGCCGGAAGAGTTCCTCCCCGGCTTGGGGCACCACCAGGGTGTCGGGGTCAGTCGCCCACGCTTCGGGGTCGATCGCTGCCGGATCCAGGTAGTCCAGGTTTACCGCCCGCACCCGCTGTTCGGGGATGCCGGTGGCCAGGGTGACCGTGACCCGGCCATGCTCCTCACCGGTGGTCTCGTCGTAGGTACCCGCGCCGCGCAAGTGGGTGGAGTGCGCCAGGACGCCCCAGGGAACGACCCGGAAGCGGTCCCACTGCTTCACGAAGTAGTCCCGGCAGTGGTAGCCCACCTCGTTGATCTCCGGGTGGGTAGCGGCGATCTCGTGCACATGGGGCGCGTAGACCACGACCTGGCCACCGTCGACGACGACCGGATCGACCTTGTAGAAGCCCTTCGCGGCGGTCCAGACGTCGTGATACATCGCCGGGACGATCGACAGCACCCGACGCACCGGGCCGTCTAGGTAGCGGACGTGCGTCTCCGCGGCGACGTCAGCCGCAGCGGACCACGCCGCCCGCGGATCCCCGAAGGCCACGGAGTGCAGCGCCCGCGAACCCGACTGAACCACCACGCAGAACGCGAGCTTGTCGCCGGGCACCAGCGAGACCGCCTCATCTATGAGCGCGCGAACTGGCGTGGTGCCGCGGGTACCGATGGTCTGGGCACTGGTAATCAGCGCACCGAGCCAGTGCGAGACGTTGATGACCTCCTGGCTGGAGATTCCCGGGACGAAGTACTTGTTGCCACCAGAGAAGCCCACCACCTCATGCGGGAACACCGGACCCACGACCAGGGTGACGTCATGCTCAACGACGGCCCGATTCAGCCGCACCTCGACCGACCGATGATGAAAACGGCCCCCGGACAGCTCCGCAAGTCGGTTGGCACCGATCGTGCCGACCGAGACGTAGGTGTGTGGGTCCCACCACTGATGGTTGAGCACGGTGGCACCGGGATAGCGCTCCTCGAACGCGCCAAGCGGGTAGCCCAGGTGCCGGGCCAGCTGCGTCTCACCCATCCGCGCGTGAGTGCCCAGCGCGACCAGCACCGTCAATCGCGTGACCCGGCCATGCAGCGCCTCATGCACTGCCCCGAGCAGCAGGGGTACTGGGCAGCTGCGGGTGCCGTCCGGCACCAACACGCACACACTGCGTCGGTCCAGCTCGACCGCGTCGAGCTGCTCATGGACGAACGCCCGCACCTGTTCATCGGGGAGCACCCCATCAGGCCCTCCGGCCTGGGCAGCGGGATGGACCGCCGGTAGTTGGGGGACCGTTTGGGTCATGTAAACCTCCAGTAGTTCCCGACCGGCAGCATCGAAGCGTGCGGCGGACGACTGGACTCCGTCACTCACGCTGCCCCAGGAGCCACTCCGACGCGCCGGTACTGGATCGACTGAGTTCTCCCAGCAACTCAGTACGCACCCACCATGTGCCAGATGCATCTGAGCGGACCACCGGTCATGAGCACGTCTCGCCAGAGGATCCGCTAGCACGGCCTCAGCGCGGGTGCAGAAGGAGTCGAGGGCACCGACAAGAGCATTCTCCAAAACCCATCAGCTGCGGTGCTTTCTGTCATCGGCATGGGAGCTCCCCTTCGCGGCATGTGTGGACGTTCTGCTGCGTGTTGTCTCGCGAGGGTGGACCGGCCAGGTTTGCTGTCGTGAGCGCTGGGGCTGCGCTATCGGGTGGGCTCATCTAGAGCTGGCGGTGCAGTAGACGAACGGCATCGACCCGGCGAAAGCGGTGATCCCATCAGCAACCCGCAGCTGAAGGCCGCAGCCCGTTGTGCCCTGTGGGCCACGACGACGGATGCTGCTCGCGACCCTGTGGCTGCGTGGTGTGCATGTCATCTTCCAACGCGATCATCTGACCCGACCAGTCACATCCCCACCGCGGGTGGCACCAGCGTCGACCGCCGCAGCGCAACCTGGACATGGGACGTGGCCAACGCGTCCTGCCCGGGCGACTCATCGAGCGGCGTGATCTTGATCAGAATCTCAGCAATCAGGTCACCGTTCGTTGCAGGCCAGCGCCGAGATCACGAACTTAGGACGATCTTGCCTCGCGCCCGGCGGTCGGCGATCACACGGAGGGCGCTGCGGACCTCAGGGAAGGGGTAGCAGTCGACTGGGGGTTCGAGTAGTTCGCCGGTGGCACGCATCTGCAGGAGCTGGTCCCACAGTTCACGAACGAGCGCGGGCTGCTGCTCAAAGAACTCCCGGGACGCAACGCCCACGACGGCGGTGTTATCAAGCAAGAGTCGGTTGACCCTCACAGTGGGAATATCGCCGGTGGTGAAGCCTAGGACCAGGATCTGGCCTTCCGGTGCCCGTAAGCGCAGGCTGTCGGTCACCCGGTCGCCGCCGACGGGATCCACGACGATGTCGACCGCGCGTTCGCCGACCAGGTCGCGCACGGCGGCCAGCCAGCCATCGCTGAGCACGGCATGGTGTGCTCCGGCGCGCAGCGCGAAGTCCCTTTGCTGACCTCGCTGGTGACCGCGATGGTCCGCAACCCCAGCGCTCGCCCCAGCTGAACCGCCGCGACGCCTACACCGCCCGCACCACCGTGCACCACGACCGTCTGCCCGGCTCGCGCGCGCCCACGACGCACCAGCGCAAACAGACCGGTGAGGTAGTTGAGGGGAACAGCCGCACCCACCTCAAACTCATATCGTCCGGCAACGGCAAGACCCACTCCGGCGGCGCGGTGACCACCTCCTGCCAGCAGCCGTGCGACGCCAGCACCGCGACCCGCTGCCCCACCCTGACCCCGGTCTGCGCCGGCGCCCACCGAACGACACCAGCGGCATCCATACCCGGTGTAAAGGGCAGGGGAAGGTCCAGCTGATAGCGCCCACAGGTCTGAAGCAGATCAGCGAAGGACACCCCGGCGGCCGCCACCTCAACGACCACCCCGCCCCCGGCCACGGGCTCGTCCACCTCGACCCACCCGACGTTGGCCGGACCCGTGAAATCCACGACCCGATGAGCGAACACCGGCTGCTCCTCCAAGTGAGTCGATGGCGAGTTGGCGGTTGATAACCAGGCGCGGCGCACCCGCGAAGGGGTCTGCCCAATGGTGTCCCATGGCGTCGACCAACCAAACCTGCCGCTCGGGTCAGAGCGGCTCGGGCAACGCTCGAATACCGCCGCCCGCTGGAACCTCGCGCACCGCGAAGGCTGCCCGCCCACACGCAGTCAGCAACCAGTGTCTTCAGCGCGATCATCTGCCAACGCTGTCCCAATCACCGAATCCTCCACCGGCAGACTCCAGCCCCGCCACGTGCCGCGTCCGAGCGGATCGCGGCATAAGCGAGCGCTCCCCACGGTGACTGCGTGCACTAAGGGTGCAGGTCATCGTTCCGCCGCGCGGCAGTTGGGAGGCCCCGCACTCTTGGCCAGCCATTCTCGCTGTTGAGCGGCGCATTGGTGCAAGTCAGGAGCGGTCACCGGAGCCTCCACCACGAGGATCCGGAGGCTGGACGGCGCGCGGATCCCAGGCATACCGTCACGGGAGAGTCCGAGAGGTGCGATGCCCGATCAGTCGGTGCTGCTCGACCAGGTGCGGCGGTACTTCCAGTACGCGGGCAAGGACGTGGACCGCGCTCATGAGATCTACCACGACGACGCCGTACTGGAGTTTCCGCAGTCAGGAGAGCGATTCGAAGGCGTTGTCAACTTCAGGGAGTGGCGCCGCCAGTATCCGACCGACGTGCGTTTCCGGGTCCGACGAGTCACGGCACGACAGGACCTGGTCGTCGTCGAGGTCAACGTCAGCTACAACGGCGGTCCGTGGATGTACGGGGTTCAACTGCTCGAGTTCCGCGATGACAAGGTGGCGCGCAAGCGGATCTACGGCGGGGAGGGCTGGGAGGCTCCCGAGTGGCGGGCCCCCTGGCGCGCGGACACTCCTGCAGACTCGCCGGAGTGAAGCACGGTGAGCCCGCACGGAGACAAGATGCCGCCGTCGGCACAATCACTGTGCGACCGCAAACAAGGGTGCGGCGGAAGCCGACGTTGGCCATGCAGCGTGACGCAGCACTTCGTGAACGGGAGCCGCTGTGGGTCGAGCTCGCTGCGCTGATCGAGTCACCCCCCGCGATGGACATGTAACACTGTGCAGGCGAGAGGCGATTGCAGTGATGCCCAGGTGCATGACTCCCATCCCCCGGCAGGTGAAGCCTTGGCCACTCAGACTTGTCAACCTCCGGTTAGCGCCCTGCCCAGCCCATTTGCCTCCCTTGCGCCGCCGGAGTTCGGCAGGCTGACCAACAACGCCCGCGATGATCACACCGATGTGCTCGCAGGATGGCCATCCGAGCATCCGGTGATGGCCCAGTCTGGCTCCCGGCCGCGCTGCCTGTCCGTTCCCCTCAACGACCCTGCTGCTGCCGCACTATTCCTGCGCACCCATATGAAACCGGATGATCTCATGGAGCTGATCCTCATCCTCGCCGATGCGGCAGCCGAGGTACTACGAGCCCGACGCGCCACCGAAACCATCGTCCCCCGCCGACGCGCAGCTGACATCGGGCGTTGATGCGGCGCATTATCCAGCCGGTAGTTGCGGAGATAGCCGTCGCATGACTTGTTATCGCGCATCGGCTGACCTACTCATGGAGCATGCGCACTGTCAATGACTGCTACACAAGTGCGAGGTAGGCCGTGAAGACCGCGTGGTTGCGGCGCAGCACCGGAAGCACCATGGCTACCTCCTTGTCGTTCCGATCATCTGCATCATCAGATGTCCGCGAGTCGGCCGCGGGGGGCCAGGCGATCTGGCCCCCACAAGTGCCGCGTGCCTACTCAGTGCTGTGAAGGGCTCGGAAACCCACACCAGGTGCTGACCGACGACGCAGCCCATGACAACCTGGGCCACGGCAGTCAACATGGCTGGTCCGACTCGCCCCGATCGTGCGGCACCCGCGGACCGACCCGCGGATCCGGCCGGGTATCAGCTGGTGAGCTGCCTGGCGCTCCCAGCGCTGACCTCAATCTTGCGAGGCTTGGCTTGCTCGGCCACTGGGACCTGCAAGGTCAGCACGCCGACGTCGTAGTGCGCCTCGATCCGGTCAGTGTCCAGCGCCTCGCCGAGGAACAGCTGTCGCGTGAAGACCCCGTAAGGCCGCTCAGCCACCAGCGTCTCGATGCCCTCACTGTTCGCGGTGGGTCGCCGCTCGGCCTTCACGGTGAGCACGTTGCGCTCCACGTTCAAATCGATGGACTCCGGATCTATCCCGGGCAGATCAAACTGCACCACCAACTGCTCGCCGTGCCGGTAGGCTTCCATCGGCATCGCCGCCGGGCGCGACCAGGTGCCCTGCTGGCCGCCGAAGACCTGCTGGGTCAGTCGGTCCAGCTCCCGGAACGGGTCGGTACGCATCAACATCGTCATCGCCTCCTCGACCAGTTGTTACTCAGCGCCCCAGCACCACGCCGAGGCTCTTCTTGTAACGACCAGTACAGATTGGTGTTCCCGAGATAACAAGCCAGTTGCCTCACGTGTTGACACGAGGCCCGGCGCGCTGCACAGCAAGTGCCCTGTGGCGTGCACTCAACCCGAACCCGACGTGGGCAGGCGTCGGCGATGGCTAATCCGACGACCCGTCCGATGCCGCGCCGGGAGCGCCGCGTCGAGCCTCGATCCCGCGGCGCCGCTGGGTACTCAGCAGATCGTCCTGGACCTGGCCCAACCGTCCACGCGCCTCGTCGCGCTCCCCTCGGGCCTGGTCGCGCTCATCGCGGACTCGATCGAGGTCATCCTGTAAGTCGAGAATCTGCGTAGCCGCAGCCAACGTGTGGCCTTGATCGAACAGCTCACGCATCCGAGCTGCCCGGACCAACTGACGCCGTGAATAGCGCCGATGTCCGCCCACCGACCGATCCGAAGGCACCACCCCGGCGGCATCCAGGCGACGCAAGAAGGCCGGCTGCACCCCCAACAGCTCCGCCGCCTGACTGACGCTCAGCGCCGGATAATCCTCGTCCCCAGGCGATCAATTCCCATACCTTCGCCTCCGCCTGAGCCGACAACGCGATGAAGCACCGGCTTCTCCGGAACCGCGATGATATTAAACTTCAATTCCTCAATGCAAGTATGCACGCGGGTCTCGGCCGGGCCGCGCTCGGCTCATCAGAACCATCCGCCGACCAACTCACGGCCACGCACGCGATGAAGATCCATGCTGAGGCGCGCCATCTGGTCACCCACGGCCAGAGCTCCGCCATCGCCCACCGGAAGCCTGTCGCCTCGACTGCGTGCCTCACCCCATCCGGCGCGGACGACCGTACAGGACACCGCAGGCACATGTCTGGAAATGAAGGCTCGCTCATCATGACCTATACGCACGGAGGGGAGCGGTATCACAGTGAACCAACCGCGGAGCCGCCGCACCAGAGAACCAGGGCTGCGATGTGGGGTACCCCGTGTGCAGCGGCGACCGCCGACTCGGTTACCCGGTGATCGCGGACGGCGCGAGGCGATCAGATCCATCATTGCCACGCTCGCCGCCATGACGGTGTCGACGTCCGACCGTGCGGGTACCGTGCCGAGTCAAGAGCGCGTATGCCTCTCGGAGTGACACACGAGTCAGGCCGTCAAAGTGAGTTAATCAACGCGGCCGCCACGGTCTCGGCGACATTGAACCGCTCCCCCAGACCGGTTGCCTCAAGGGCTCGATTGGCCATTCCCCGGCGGGGAACCACCAACCATAGGTAGCGGTTTTCCCGGGTCGCGAGTTCGTTGGCCGCAAGCAGCACAGACAACCCGGCGGACCCCAAGAATCGTACCTTCTCAAAATCCACCACCACCAGTGAGGCAGCGGCTAGCTGGGCGGTCAGCAACGCGTCCAGTTCCGGAGCGGTCAGGGCATCAATCTCGCCTCCTACGGTGACCACCCGAGCGTGCGGACCGTGTTCGGTCACCTGCAGATCCAAGACGTCGGAGGACAACAGTCCTGTCCTGCCCAGTGTGCTCGGTAGTTGCGCCATCGCTAGCTCCTTTCCCTGCCGTGGTGGCGTCCGCGGGGGACGCCGAGGCTTCCCGGACGGCCTGGCGCCGGCTCCCGACCACCGATCTGTGACCGCACGGTTGCTCGCAGTTACCCAACCCACTCAGAACTCAAACCCTTCGGCCGTCCACCGGGCAATGTCGCAAGCCACTGCAAGGGCTGCTCGCCCACACCCAGACAGCTGGTTCGGTGCCGCCTCTAGATCAGACACCGCTGCGATGATCGATGACTTCGAGGCTGGCGCCTACCCGCCCGACATCGCCGTACCGGTGTACGGCCTCGCCATCCGCCTGACCGAGGTGGGTCACCGCCATGTAGCGCGCGTCCCGCGGTGATCGTGTGGAGGTCCACTCAGTACTCGACCCGGTCGGGGTTGGCCAGCCAGGCGTCAAACGGCTCGGCACTGTTGGGCACCGCGAGCGCCTCGACCGTTATCGCCCAGCTTGCCCGGTCGCGGGTGAAGAGCTCGTAGAACTCCCGGTCGTCGAAGCCACTGCGTGCCGCGTCATGCCGGTCCGCGGCGTAGGCGACCCGGTCCACCCGCGCCCAGAGCGCGGCGGACAGGCACAGTGGGCACGGCTCGCAGGAGGCGTAGAGAGTCGAGCCGACCAGCGAAAAATCACCACGCGCCACGCACGCTGCCCGGATTGCCACCACCTCGGCGTGCGCGGTGGGATCGTTGTCACGAGTTACGCGGTTCTGGCCCGTGCTCACCAGTGCGCCCTCGGCGACGATCACCGCACCGAACGGCCCGCCACCCTCGTGCACGTTCCGGACGGCGAGCTCGATCACCGCGGCCAACCACTTCTCGTCCGGCGACATCGGCGATCAACTCCCTCGGTAGGTCGAGTAAGCGAACGGGTATAGCAGCAG
>DASQVB010000275.1:0-11310 GCA_035640975.1 Pseudonocardiaceae bacterium | reverse complement strand
CGACCCGTGTGTTGCGGTATCCGGAGTTCGCCCAGTGGTGCGGGACTGAACTCACCGCAGATTGGCACCGTAAGTTCAGCACCGCAGCCGTGGTGTACGGCCACCTGCATATCCCTTGTTCCACGGTGCACGACGGAGTGCAGTTTGAGGAGGTGTCGCTGGGTTATCCACGGGAGTGGACCCCTCGGGGTCTGCCCCGCCGCGTGCTCCGCCCGATACTGCCGACGCCGGAGTCGAGGTGATCTGTTGTTCCCGGAGGAAGCCGAGATCAGCCGGACGGTCGCCCGGTGCGAACTCGGCCCACGCCCCGATCGAGGTCGGCGACAGGCGTAGATCCTCGTCCGCCCGGAGTCGGTGCGTTGGTCACTGGCAAACGATGTTGTCCACTTCGATGTCCCACGATTCGGTGTCGGCGGCCGAGATGGCAAACCGGAAGTCCGTCAACGAGCCCGGATCGACCGGAGTCTCCCCCACCAGCATGTTGCGCACGTAGAACCGCAGGCGACCGTTGGCGCGGACCAGCTTCACCGGTACCGCCTCGTTGGCTGCGACCTTGGCTACCGCAGAGCCCGTCGGCTCGACGAAGTCCTCGTAAACACCGTTAATGCATTTGGCCTTCGCGCAGATCAATGGGTAGATCGTCCGACCTTCCGGGCTGGGACCGAACGCAAGCCACTGCGGCCGATCGCTGCGCGGGTTGAGAATCAGCGCAACGCCACCGGGGCCAGCCTTCGCGTACTGCGGGATGGTGACGTCAAAGGTCATCTGCTCGAAGGCGCGGGTAAGAGTCACAGGTTCGAGCGAGGTGTTGACTCTGCTCCCGGTCGCACGACAAACCTCAGCTGTCCGCCGCTCCGCCCAACGATGCCCGACGCTTCGGGCGCCAACCACTTCTCCGGGTCGAGGGTAGGACCGGAGAAGTCGTCGGAGAAGACAGCGTTGCTCACCGGGGTGAACGGCACGACCGGCACTGTGCTCGGCGCAGCCGTGATTTCGCTGACCGGGCTTGGGTTGAGCAGGACGAGCGCGACGATCGCCGCTAACGCAACTGCCGCTCCTCCGGCGAGCAGCGCAGCACGCCCTGGCCGGTAACCGGCTTGGCCGCCGCTCCCGGGTTGGGAGCGAAGTCGCCGTCCATAACCCGGCCGCGCCGGATGACGAGATCGCCGCTGGTGTCATCCTGTCGGCATCGGGCAGCGGCAACTGTCGGCGCTGAAGCGTCTGCCGGGTCGACGCATACAGCTCGCCGAGCCGGACCTCGCGCCCTGTGCCGTCGTCGCTGGCGCGGATGGCGGCGAGCAAAGCGTCGGTGAACGCGGTGTGCGGTTCGCCGACGACGTAGCGGCCCATCTCGGTGGCCTCGGTGGAGGTGAGCACGTACATTCCCCGGACGTCGGTATCGACGATCTTTCCGGCGGCCGCTGCGGCCTCGTCGACGACGCAGTCGCGGACTGCCAGCCCAGCGCTTGACCCGAGAAACAGCAGTCGAGCACGAGGACGCGCACCCGCGCACGGGCCATCTCGACCTGCTCTTTGACCATCTGCAGCGGAACCGCGTTGCCTTCGGGCCGGTTGGGGTTGGTCCCGCGCAACGCGAGGTTGAGCCGCATCCGGCTGTCGAGGACGCCGTGCCCGGCGTAGTAGACGAATAGCACGTCCGAGGCAGCGGCGCACCCGTTGCTCAGGTCCTGCATGAACTCATCGACCGAGCGCGGGTTGCGGCGCACCACACACACATCGGGCGAGGAGGAAAAGGCGGCATTCGTCCCGTCGGTCAGCACCGCGCGCAGGGACGCGAGGTTCCGCTGGACCGCAGGGATTCCAGGCAGGTCGGGCGACCGGTATTCGCTCGTCCCCAGCAGCAACAGTCGGCACCGCGACGGCTCCGGATAGCTATAGCTAGACACTCTCGTCCCCCGACTCCAGGAACATCCGCGCGCGGTCCATCAGCTCGGCGCGGTCCTGCGCCCGATCGACCTTGAGCTCAAGCTCGGTCCCGTCGGCCCGCGTGTAGCGCACGTGCAATGCACCGGCGTTGCGGCGGAGCATGAGCCAGTCGTAGACCTTCCTCACCAGTAGGGCCGCGGCCCCGCCGCTGCCGACCGCGACCGTCATGATGTCGGCGATTGAGCCGGTCTGGCCAACGGCCGGTGGCAGCGGACGGATCACAGCCTCACCGCGGAGCACGTCGGCATCGTTGAGCCAGTCCCGCAACGCATACGCGTCCGGCCCGTTGCCAGCCGCGACCGTCGCAGTCACCCGCATCATGCTCCCCATCCGCTCGCCGTGTTCACAGTGGACAAATGGCTGATCGCGATGTGAGCCGTTGGTGGTAGCACCGCGCTGCCGCAGTGGTACGGAATTGGCACGCCTCTGACGGATGATCTCGTCCCTGACGGCTCCAGCTTCGACAGCCCAGCGATCGACGCCGCGTCGACGTGCCTGTTGATGTGGTTGCGGAGCTGGACGCTTAGTTCGCTGACGGCAATAGATCAGGTTCAGCGAGGCAGATCATCTCGACCGGAGCCAGTACGGCGCGGGTCAGGCCATCGACCATGTTCGCGATCTTCAACGGTGCGTCCGGGCCCATGACAACGTGCAAGCCGAGCATGGGCGGCCCGTGCTGGACAGCTCGTGCCTTCATCTGACGGAAAAAGTCGAGTGCGACGTCCCGCCGGTCACGTTGGGACTGCACCGTGAGCCCGGCCTTCGCGAGCAGCTCCCGGTAGTACGTCGGTTCGGCGACGAAGCTGGTGGCGGCGGCAGCGGCCCACGGCACCGGGAAGGTGATGTCACCCGGTCCGACGCGCATCACGTCGTAGACGCCGAAGATGCCTCCGGGCACCAGAACTCTCCGGACCTCGGCGAACAGGGCCGCCTTGTCGGCGATGTTCATTCCGACGTGCAGCATGCATGCGCGGTCGAAGGAGCCATCGGGAAACGGCAGTTCTGTCGCGCTGCCCTGGCGGAACTGGGCGAGATCCGCGAGTCCGGCTCGACGGGTGAGCGAGGCGGCGACCTGCACGTACTCCATGGCCAGGTCGAGACCGGTCACTTCGACAGCATGCTGACGAGCCAGGTAACGGGCAGTACCGCCCAACCCACTGCCCACGTCGAGCACGCGCAAACCTGGCTGGAGGCCGAGTTGGGTGACCAACTCCACCGTGGCCGGCCGGCCACCAATGTGGAACTCGTCGACCGGTGCCAGTTGCTCGGGGTCCAGGTACTCAAGGTCCGCACCGATCGTCATCAGCACGTCAAGAATCTGCTGCTCCAACCCTCCACGCGAATAGTGCTGTGCGACGGCCCGCTCGTTCATCGCTCCACCTCCGGTGCATATGATGCCCCGAGGTGGCTCAGCCGCATCCGGATCCGGCGCACCGCTACTCGATAGCACTGGAGACCACACCCTGCGCTGGTCATAATCAGTTCACGGGCATGCGTGCGACTCCTCCCACGCGGCATCGACGTTGGCATCTGCACAACGGTGGCGGCACGGATGGGTGATGGTGCACGCCGGTCGTCGAGGAGAGGGCTATGCCCAAACGTCTGGTGGTGTGTTGCGATGGCACCTGGAACACTCCTGACCAGCTCAGAGGTGGGCGACCGACGCCGACGAACGTCACCAAAGTCGCGCTCAGCGTCGCGCCGAAGGACTTCGCGGGCCGAGACCAGCGGACCTTCTACCATCGGGGCGTCGGCACCAACCGTGGGGAGCGTATCCGTGGGGGTGCGTTCGGTTTCGGCCTGTCACGCAATGTCCGCGACACCTACCGCTTCCTTGTGCAGGCCTTCGAGCCAGGTGACGAACTTTTCTTCTTCGGGTTCAGCCGAGGCGCGTTTACCGCGCGCAGCACCGTGGGCTTCGTCCGCAACTGCGGCATCCTGCGGCGTGAGCACGCCGGCCGGGTCGACGAGGCGTATGCGCTCTACCACAGCCGACGCAGCCGCAAGAGCCCACGGAGCATCGAGGCGCAGCTCTTCAGGCGCTCGTACTCCTACGAGACGCGCATCCGCTTCATCGGCGTCTGGGACACCGTGGGTGCCCTCGGCATTCCGCTCAACGGGCTACCTCTGGTCAATCTGCTCAACCGCCGATGGCAGTTTCACGACACGGACCTGAGCACGACCGTCGACGCAGCCTTCCAGGCGCTGGCGATCGACGAAAAGCGACGCCCGTTCCAGCCGACGATCTGGAAACAACAAGCGAACGCGGTTGACCAGCGGCTGGAGCAGGTCTGGTTCGCCGGGGACCACTCCGACGTGGGTGGTGGCTACCCGGATCCCGCGCTGGCCGAGATCGCGCTGCGCTGGATGGTGGATCGGGCGAGCGCTTGCGGCCTGGAGTTCCAAGCCGACGCATTCGCCCAGCTCCCGCCCAGCGGAGGTGAGACGCTCCGGCACACGGGTAGGTATATCGCACCCGATGCGCTGGGACAGCTGCACAAGTCGCGGACGGGCTTGTACCGATTGCGCCCACCACTGGTCCGAAACCTTGGCGTCATCGACTACCCCCACGAGTACGTCGCCTCAAGCGCGATCGAACGACGCCTGCGGATGCCCGCATACGCCCCGCCGGGCTTGGTCACGTACCTTGATCAGCCCCACCAGGTCACGCAGGTGTGACACGGATGCCGCAGCGGGGCCGCGACGATCTGGCAGCGTTGGCCCTCCGGGCTGCCGCACACCGACGAGATAGCACCGATCAGCAACCTCCCCCGGCCGCCGGACGCCTCCCCGTGATTCGGGCTATATCGTGCAAAGTGTGACTGTGAATGTGAGCAGTGACTTCCCCGCCGACATCGGCCTGGAGGTCACCGAACACGGTCAGGATGCACGCGTCGTCACCGTGATGGGCGAGGTCGACGCGCTGACCGCACCGGAACTAGCCACCTTCTTGACCGCGCAGCTGACGGTCGCCCAGGTCGTGGTGGTACACCTTGATGGTGTGCGGTTCCTGGGATCTGCGGGGCTGTCCGTGCTGTTCGAGGCCAATGACCTCGCCACCCAAGAAGACCGTGAACTGCGATTGGTGTGCAATTCCCGGACCGCAAATCTGGCCCTGGACGCCACCGGGCTGCGGGAGCACTTCACCTTCGCTGACAGCGTGCCAGACGCTCTGAAGAGCTCACCCTGACAAGAGCGGGCCGCCAGCGGCCGGGGACAGCCGGTCGTCAGGGCACCGGTCGTCGGGGCAGGGTCAGATGCAACCGTACGGTCGTGCCAGCCGGATCGCTGTGCAGTTCGACAAGATCGCACAACTGTCGGGCCAACCACAGCCCTCGCCCGCGCGCGGTGAAGCCGGTAGGCAGACGCCCGGCCAATGGGTCGCGCAGTCCGCCACCGGTGTCGCTCACGTCGCACGACATCCGCTGCGGGCCGGTCCAAACTCGCAGCAGGCCTGATCCACCGCCGTGATCGATCGCGTTGGTTGCGACCTCGTCGACCGCCTGCACAAACTGCTCAGCGGCTTGCACACCCGCTCCAGCCCAGGTGACGTAGGAAATCACGAACCCGCGCAAGGTGGACAGCTGGCTCACTCCGTCGAACTTCAGCCGCAAGGCTGAAGCGGGCGGCTCGGGCAAGGGCACCTTGTCAGATTCGGCGTTGAACACCGCCGGGTCGACATAGCTCGGGCTGGGCCGGCAACTTCCGTTGACCACCAGCTCCGGATGGGTCCGGGCGACCTCGGTAACGACATCGGACTCCACCAGGCGGGTGTCGTAGGTGCACACCAACGCGGCGTTGGCGCGCGCCAGTGCGGCGTTGACAAGTGACTCGTATCGAGCCCACTCCTTACTTTCCTGCCTGGTACGGGCCGTGCACATCGGGTCTTCGATCATCCGCAGCCGCTGCCCACCGGGGGCAACCGCCTGCACGGTGTGGTGCAGCGCCGCCAACGTCCGCACCGGATGCCGGTACCACTGGTTGCCGTCACAGAACGCCACATGGTGGGCGCCGGCACCCAGTGCCACCTTCAACCAGCCAGTATTACGGCTTGTGGCTGCGACTCGGACCGGGTCGCCGCGGTCCAGACCGTCCCGAATGAAGGGAACAGCGGCCGTGACGAACTCCTCCTCAGACCCGTACAGCAGAGCCTGATGCGTCAATGACCCACCACTGCGGTCGGTATCGACATTGCTCAACGCGCCGCCACTCATCACCACCGCTTCCTAGCTGACCACCGGGCATGCCCGGTGGTCGACTTTTCCAAACGCCGGTGCAAGGACGACCGTCCGGCGAACCTCAGCTCCGGGGTGGCTCCCAGGGGCTCGTCCCAGGCCAGCCGGTCATCAGGGAAGGTACGGTTCTCCGCGGCGCTGCCACCGGGATGGCCAGCCAGTGATGCCGCCGAGGGCTACAGCGCTGGGGGACTACAGGGGGATCCGCAGCGTTTGCCCTACCTGGATGCGGTCCGGATCGGTAACGACGTTCCGGTTGGCGTCATAGATCCGCCGCCAGCCGCCGGACACGTCACGAGCAGTAGCAATCGACCAGAGGTTATCCCCGGACACCACCGTGTACTCGGACATCGGGCCCGTTGAGGTCGGCGGGCTGCTGGGTGCAGCCGGGGCTGCCGGCTTCGCCGGCTCCGTTCGGGTCGGGGTGATGTCACCAGCGCGTTTGCCGCACACCGGCCACGCACCGATGCCCTGTGATACCAGGACCCGCTCGGCGACGGCGATCTGCTGCTCCCGGGTGGCATTCGCGGGGTTACCCACGCCACCGTTAGAGCGCCACGTCGAAAGCTTGAACTGTAGTCCGCCATAGTAACCGTTGCCGGTGTTGATGGCCCAGTTCCCACCAGATTCGCACTGCGCGATTGCATCCCAGTTCACGCTTGGCGCAGCGGCTGCGGTACCCATGAATAGGCCGCTCCCGGCCACGGAGACACAAGTTGCGGCAACAACGCCGAGTGAGGGATGTCGGCTGGGCGCTCTGTGCTTACCTCGAGACACTCTGGACGCTCTGTGCTTACCTCGGGACACGCTGACTCCGTTTCCCGGTCACCAAAAGGTGCCGAAGAGCTGGGCTTAGGTCGCGCCGATATCCCCTCGCCACGCGCACGGCTATGGAGCCGTTGGCCCTCTTTTCAGCGCAGACCGATCACGCTGGCTGCGCTTCAGTTACGAGATGACGTGAACCATCTGTGGATATTGGAACTGGCTCAGGCGTGGATGCGTCGCGCTCACCAGGCACCTGGCGCCTGGTACGAGAGGCCGGTCGGGGATATGCAAGGAACGCGCCGAGGGAAGGAAGGCGCAAATCCGCCCGAAGTCAAGCCCGCGGTCCCTACAAGGCACGTTCCCGTGCAAGGTAGATAATGCAGGTATCGCTCGACGACGATCGCTGACTGACCGATCCTCACTGGTCACCGTATCTACCCTCCGCGGTAACCCCCTCTTGCTGATATTGCCGTTGGCCACTGGCGTAAGTGTCACTCACAGCGATTGATGAGGCCAGTCCGTCCACTCTTTTGCAGTAACGAAGCGGACTCATGTGTGGGATAATGAAAACAATGAGTTACGTAAGGGGAAACGCTACCGCCGGCCCTCTTGGATCAGCCCTCGAAGCCTGGGAGCCCCGGTAGGAGAGAAGGCGTGGGCGTCGCCTCACTGGGTGCAGGCCCGTCGGACGTCTTGGTTGGACTCTGGTTAACGTCGGCATCGTCCGGGGCCGTGGTGCTGGTGGTCTCGGGTGCCTCGGTGGTCTGGGTGGGCATCTCGGATGCCGGCACTGCCGGACTGCTCGGCACGGGCGGGGTTGCCGGCTTGCGCGGTCCGGACTGGTCGGTGACTACCCGTCCGATGGTGGTGCCCTTGCCACCACCAACAGTGCCGCCACTGGCCCACTCGAAGCCAGTGATGACCATCATGGCCAACAGGAAGGCGCCGACTGCCCCCACTACCATCGCCCCCCACCGCAGCCTGGCAAACCGTCGGGAACGATCCGGGGCCTGCGGTTCCCGCATACCATCGGTTCGCTGCTCGTTACCGAGCGGGGTGTTCAACGCCGCGGGGTGAACGCGCTCGATCCTGGACCTCTCCGGAGCGGCCGACATCGGCCGAGTGCGGTGCGCAAGAGATCGAACCCTTGCCCGGCTGCGCTCCAGCGACGCCTTGTACACGGCAGTTCCCACGGTGGTGATCACGCTGGCCGCCGCGGCCCCGATGATGGTACCGGCGGCGCCGAGCTCGGAGCCGAGCACGGCGGCGGTCACCGCAGCGAGGGCGGTTGCGGCGACGTGGGTCAGGTTCAGGTCGATCTTGCGGCTGGTGCCATCTGGACTAGTGGGCGAGTGCGGCGCAGTCATAATCTCCGGTATGTCGCGGGTCTAGATCGTCAACAGGTCAATGGTCGGGACATCGGTCCTCGGCTGGCTACGGTAACCGCGGGGCCCGGTCACCCCCATCGGGGTAATTACCACAGGAGCGGCACCGCAGTGCGGTCAGTCGACCGCAGTCGCCTCCAACTCGATCATCAGTTCGCGGAACGCGAGCGATTTATGCCCGCTGCGGTGTACCGTCAGCGTCGATAGCGGCCTGACCCACGCAGATCGGTTTTCGCCGGTGACCGTCAAATGATCTCAGCTTGGCCGAATCCGAAGTTCAACGACCAAGACCACGGCATTGCGCCTCCCTAGTGGTTAGCAAGATACCCGACAGCTAGTCGTCATTTCCGCGGATTTCCGCATCACCCGGGAGTTCCGGCACGAGGCGCGGGAGCTGCCGGTCGGAATCTGGTCCACTGACCTTACTTGTTATCTCAGCCCACACGGTATTGCCGTCGGGCTGGACGTCGACGCCCCATGCCGTGGTAAGAGTCTCCACCAGTTCCAGTCCCCCGACCGCGTACCTGACCCAGTGGGTCCGTCGAGCGCTCCACCGGGCCAGGAAATCCCACTGGTGATGAATCCCGTGCGGCTATTCGCAAACCTTGCGGACCCCGCTCCAGAGTCAAGTCCACACCGGTGCACGCGTGTTCGACCGCGTTGGCCACTAACTCACTAACCACAAATTGGGCGGTATCCTGCGATTGCTCGTCGACCTGCCACTGCGGACACATCTCGCGGACCAGCCGCCGTGCGGTTGCCGGGGCGCCGGTGTCGCAAGGCAGTTGCATTCGTACCCGCACCACCTGAGGCCGTAAGTCGATCGCGGCCTGGGCTTCGAGCAGCAAGTGATACACCGGTACCAATGCCGACACCCGGCGAGCCGCCAGCGCCTGAGCCATCCCCGGCTCGGGCCGGCACAGCGCAAGTTTCGCGGCCGGCCAACCGCCGCACTGGGTCAGCACCGCGGGAAAAATCGTCACACACGACGCACGGCCCACAGAGAAACCGTCGAGGTCGACCACGACACGGCCGTGATCGCTCAATTCCTTGGTCAGCACCCAGCGCAGCTCCGTCCCGGTGCGTACCGTGAGCAACCCCCGCGGATGCACCACGACAACCTGCCCGTGGCGATAAGCCGCTATATCGAGTGTGGAACCCATCGACCTCCCCCACTCCGCCTACACTGCGTGCCGAGGCGTGCGCGTAGAGCTTACGGCTCAACGCACGAGCGTTCCTCTGAGAACGACATAAAGGACTTTTGGGATAGCATAACGCTTGCCGCTATGGCCGCGTCCGTTGCCAACTGTCAGGACTTCCTGACGCCGCGGTTGACGCGCATAGCTGAGCGTGTACGGTCCGATCTCGACTGTAACGCCCGGGGGGGAGGAGTCGACCTGTGACACGCGAGCAGCTTGACACCATGCCGCCACCACTTGGTGGACACATGGTGACAGCAACGTTGAGCTATCCCCGACCGAACACCACGGTGTGTACGGTAAGCGGCAGGATAGACCTGATCACCGCGTCGGTGCTGTCCGACACGCTCATCGAAGCGGTCCATGATGAACGGCCGCATCTCGTGATTGACCTGTCCGCCGTCGATTTCATGGACTCAGCTGGCCTGCAGGCTGTTTTCGAATCCCTCGACAGGTACGACATCGACGGCCACGTCGCCGTGGTGGTCGACTCGAGCCTTGAGGCCGTCACCCCGTTGGAAATCGCAGCGCTGGATGAGTTACTCGACCGGCATGGCGATCTCACCCGAGCGCTGCAAGCCTGTGCCAGGGCTTCGAGCTCCACTGTCGGCCGCCACCGAGCAAAAGTCATGGACTAGCCTGGACGACCGACCGGAGGTCGGTCGTCCAGCGGATGTGGACAGCACAGATTCGTCTCTACAGTCACGGCTGCGCACACCGGGAATCAGCGACGAGTCAAGGGGCTGACATGGGCGCAAGCGGATCTAAGGTCGACTGGCAGCAGAGTCAGGACGCACTTCGTGACGAGGTTGCGCGGGTGACGGCCTTGCTGCGATCCATCCACGAACCGGGGGCTCCTGCGGTGGGTCAGTGGAGCCTCGGTGAGCTTGCCATGCATTTGTCGCAGGTTTGGATCACTGTGCCCGGCCTGGCGCGACGGGACCTCTCGCGGCTCTATGAGGTGATTCCCAGCATTGCTGACGTGGCCAGCGATTCCCTGATGCGAGACATGTGGGAACTGGGTGACGTGACAATGTTGGGGGTGAAGTCTGATCCAGAGCGTGATCCAGCTGTCCTGGCTGACCGCATCGAGCAGCGAGCGGAGGAGTACTTCGCCGAGTGCGCCGGGCACTCTCCCGATGAGCTCCGTCCGTGGTTGCTCGAAGGCAGCACCGTCCCCTTATCAGCCCTGACCGGCCACCTGTTGAACGAGACGGTCATGCACGGTTACGACATCGCCCAGGCAGCAGGTCGCAAGTGGCGGATTGAGCCGGCCCACGCGGCCATAGTGGTGCGGCAGTTCTTCGTGCCGGTCCTGCAAGCGCTCGACCCTCGGGTGTTCGTGAACGGTGAGAAGGCAGCCGGCCTCCGGGCCACCTATGACATCCGCCTTCGCGGGTACGACCGGCTCCATTTCATTTTCGACGACGGGTCACTCAGGGTTGAAGAACCGGCCTCCCGTCCAGTCGACTGCCATATCTCGGCCGATCCCGCAGCGTTCGTCATGGTGTTCTGGGCCCGCCAGAGCCAGTGGCACGCGATCGCTAAGGGCAAGCTGATGGCTTGGGGCCGCAAGCCGTGGCTGGGACCCCGGTTCAGGCCGTTGATGCGCAACCCCTAGTCACTCCCGCAGCGGCATTGGATGCCCGAGTACGGTGACGCACCCGCATACGTCATCTGCCCGATGTGCAAGGTCTGGATCCGTTCCTACGGTTACCGATGCGCAACCCGAGTTGAGCGACGGCCCAGGAGGCTGACGTGGTCGCAAACGGATCAAAA
>DASQVB010000274.1:0-9322 GCA_035640975.1 Pseudonocardiaceae bacterium | reverse complement strand
CGTCCCGGGAGTCGCCCAGCGGGGTAGCAGCCAGTACCAGTGCCCCGAGATCCGAGCCCGGAACGTCTTGCACGAAGCCAAGCTTACGATCAGCCCGTGACGACGGTCCGGGAGGCGAGCCCCGACACCCCGATGGCCGGGCCGATTCCTCCGGTGCCGGCCAAGCCCACCAGTCCGCTGCAGTGGCTGGTGCCGCGCCCGCTCACCGACCGGTGGCGGAGCTGGGTCGTGACGCTGAGCCTGACCCTGGTCGCCGGTCTGGTGCGGCTGTGGAACCTGGACCTGCCCACTGACCACGGCACCCCGGTGTTCGACGAGAAGCACTACGCGCCGCAGGCCTGGCAGATGCTGCGCAACGGCGGAGTGGAGGACAACCCGGGCTACGAGCTAGTGGTGCACCCACCACTGGGCAAGCAGCTGATCGCGCTGGGCGAGCTGCTGATGGGCTACAACGGCTGGGGGTGGCGGCTGTCCGCGGCGCTGGCAGGCACGGTGTGCGTGTTGCTCATCGTCCGGATCGTGCGCCGGATGACCCGGTCGACGCTGCTCGGCGGGATCGCCGGGGTGCTGCTCATCGCCGACGGCGTCAGCCACGTGCAGTCGCGCATCGGCATGCTCGACGTTTTCCTGGCGATGTTCGTCCTTGCGGCGTTCGGTTGCCTGGTCATCGATCGGGAGCAAGTGCACGCCCGGCTGGCCTCGGTGCTGCGAGAAGGTCGCATCGCCGGCACCGACTTCGGGCCCAGGCTGGGAGTGCGCTGGTGGCGCTTCGGGGCCGGTGTGCTGCTCGGGTTGGCCTGCGCCACGAAGTGGTCTGGGATGTACTACCTGGTGGCGTTCGCCGCCATGAGCCTGCTGTGGGACGCCTGCGCGCGGCGCACCACAGGCGTCCGCAGACCCTGGGCCGGCACCGTGGCCCGAGACCTCGGACCGGCGGCGTGGGCGATGGCATTGGTGCCGGTCGGGTCCTATCTAGCCGCGTGGTGGGCATGGCTGGGCAGCGAGACCGGCATCGACCGGCACGTGGTGGGCGACGAGATCGGTACCGATGGCATGTTCTCCTTCGTGCCGGCGGCGCTGCGAGCGCTGTGGTATTACAGCGCGGCGGTGCTGAATTACCACGAGGGGCTGTTTACCCCAGCTCAGCCGCACCCGTGGGAGTCCAAACCATGGAGCTGGCCGATGGGACTTCGGCCGATGCTCTATTACTACGAGTCCGGTGCCGCTGCCGCTGGATGTGGACAGCAGGATTGCGTGGCCACGGTGATGCTCGTCGGTACACCGGCGCTGTGGTGGGTCGCGCTACCGGTGCTGGGCTGGGCGCTGTGGCGGGCGGCCAGCGGACCGGACTGGCGCTACGCGGCGGCCCTGGTCGGCTACGCCGCCGGTTGGCTGCCGTGGTTTCTCAACATCCAGCGGCAGATGTATTTCTTCTACATGACGCCGGTGGCGCCGTTCCTAGTGATCGTGGTCACCCTGGCGCTGGGCGAGGTGCTCGGTCAGGCTCGAGATGGCGCCGAGCGCAAGGGCACGGGACTGCTGGTCGTCTCGCTGTACATCGGTATCGTGGTGGCCAACTTCGTCTGGCTCTGGCCCATCCTCACCGGTGGCTCGATCACCCCCGAGCACTGGAACGCCCAGCTGTGGCTGCCTTCCTGGCGCTGAGTCCCCTCATCTGGATCGTCGCAGTTGGTCAAGCCAGCTGGATCGTGTCACCCGAGACGGTGACTTGGCGTTCTTCCAGCGGACTGGACGCCGGGCCGTCGACGACCGAGCCGTCCGCGATGGCGAACTTGCTCCCATGGCAAGGACAGTCGATCGTGCCGGCTGCCACCTTGCTCACGGTGCAGCCCTGATGGGTGCAGACCGCCGAGAACGCCTTGAAGGTCCCCGCCTGCGGCTGGGTCACGACCACATTTTGGTCTGCGAACACCTCGCCGCCACCCACCGGGATGTCAGCGGTGCTCGCCAGCGACTCGCCCGCCGGACCTTCGGGCGGAGCATCCGGCGCAAGCGGAGCTCCCGGTTCCAGTGGGGCCGGTTCCAGTGGAGCCTGCGGTGCTGGTTGAGCCGAACTCCCGTAGCTGCTGCATGCGGCGAGCGCTGCGGAGACAGCGAGTACCCCGGTTCCCGCTACGACGGCGCGCCGGGTCATCTCCGGTCCTGGTGGGGTGTGGTGGGACATCGTCACTCCTTGCCAGTAGAGGGCCAGTCATGGAGTCACAGCAGAGGGCCACTGTAGCCGAACCGTTACTCGGTGTCACCGCAACGTGCCGCGGGATTAAAGGGTTACTCCGACGGTTGTAAAGAACCACAACGACGAGGTCAGCCAGAGGGCGACGAGAGCGGAGAACACCACGCCACCGATGAGTGGGACCACCCACCTGGGCAGCCCGCGGCGGGTGAGCAGGAGCATTTTCGTGGTGAATGCCCCGAAGAAGAAGCAGCCAAGCAGCGAGTGGACCAAGACTCGTGGCGTAGCCGACTGATAGCCGAGGGCGTACAGGCAGTGCACCAACACAGGCACGGTAAGCAGCACCGCGAACCGGCCAGACCAACGATGCAGAGTGGGCACCCATGGCGGGCCCGGCAGCTTTCCCCACATCGCCAGGGCGGAGACAAGCTGAATGCCGGCGAGCAGGAACGCGCCGGTGGTCAGCCACGCCTTGACCGCTTGCGCCCCGGAGAAACCAGCAATATTGATCGCGATCCCGGTTGGTTCGTGCAGCCGGCCGTACACGCCAAGCGCAATGGCCACCGCGGCCCCGGCGACAATCGGAAGCAGGATCATCGTCGCGACTGGATCCGGCGGCCGGTGAATCGCCACGGTGGGCTGAGTTCGTGAGAAGGCCATCAGTGTCGTCCTCCTCAGGCCGGTGGTCCGCCGACGACCTTGGTGTCACCGGCAACCCGTTGGGGCTCGAGCCGGGAACCGTCGACGGTGAGATCGGTGAGCGCCTTGGGGTCCAGCAGCGGAGCCGGCTTTCGGATTCCGTTGCGATTCACGATGCCCACCTGGCTGCCGTCTTGCAGCACGATCCAGCCGATCCGGTTGGACACCCCGTTCGCCGTCGCACTGCCCTGGTAAAGGCCAGCCGGTGCGCTTGCCAGCTGCGCGGAGTACGGCCATTGCTCGCCGTTCACCGACACCGTCCCGAATATCGCGTTGCCCTCGACCACGCCGGTCGCGCTGGCGTCGCGGGCACCCTGCACGGCCAGGCGGCCGTCTGCGATCGTTCCCTCCAGCCAACTCTCCACCTGGCGGCCGTCGCAGAGGTAGGCGGCAACCTGATCGTCGCGCACCGCAATGGCGATGGTTGCCTCATTGCCACTGGTGCGCCCGGCATAGGTGATCTGCTGGGGGGCCGCCGGGGGAGCCTGCTCGGGGGCCGCCGGGGGAGCTGTTTGCTCGGGTGCCGCGGGCGGAGCCTGCTCGGGGGCCGGGGGAGGAGCTTGCTGGGGCTCCGGCGGCGGAGGCAGGGCCAACGCACTGGGCGCCTCCGTGGCAGCGGGTGCCGCTGCGGGTGAGGGCGCCGCGGTTTGGGCGGTCGTCGTCACGTTGAGTCCGACGAGCACGACGGCCAATGCGACGACCGCGAGCAACGTGATGACCGGACCGCGGTTACTCCTATTTGCCCTTGAGCTGCGACGCGGGGAATCGACGCGGGAAATCTCTGCCACCAACCCATCAGATCTCAATCACGCATGGTGATTATGGGGATACGGACTGTAAGTCCGATATGACTTACAGCGATATGCTGACTACAAAGGGCACACAACACCGGCTCATTTGATGTAGCCGCAGGGATCGTACCGGAACTGAGCGGTTGAGCAACCATCCAAGCGTACTTGGCATCCGATCGCGTTCGAACCGCTTGCTGCTGGGATTCGAACCCTCCTTTTATAAGGAGGGAATCCGATGATCAACGGTAGCGAGCACGTCTTCGCCCGGAACAACGAAGTTCAGCGACGCCAGCGGTACGGTGACATCGCTGCTGAACAGCTCGATCGTAAGGATTCGGCCCGCACCAAACCCATTCGGCGCAGCGTGGACCTATCCCCCGCGCACCACGCCAGGCTCACCCAGTGGTGCGCCGAGACCGCCGACATGATCGGCACCGCTCGAGTGACCGGGCAGGACGTCATCCGGGCCCTGGTTGCTCGGCTGCTCATGGACGAGGCCCTCGCTCAGCGGATCCGAGCCGACCTCAGCATCGATATCTGACCGGTCCGGTCAACGACGCCGACTCGCTAGCCGTGCTGCGGGACCGTCAGCTGCTCGCGCAGGAAGCTCACGGTAGCGTCCCAGGCCTTGGCGGCCTGGTCCGGATCGTAGGTGCCGAGCAGGTTCTGATCGTTGAAGAAGGCGTGCCCCGCGGGGTAGAAGCGGAAATCCGGCTTGCGGCCGGACTGCCGTTCGATGGTAGCCGCGAGCTCACGCACCTGATCGATGCTCTGCATCTCGTCCTGATCGCCGAAGTGGCCCAACACCCGCGCGGAGAGACGCTCAAAATTGGGGTACTGCTCGCCGAGCACCCCGTAAAACGGCACCGCGGCGCCGATCTTGTCACCCTGCTGGGCCGCGAGCACCAGCACGAAGCCACCGCCCATGCAGAAACCCACTGCGCCGATCGTGGAGCTGGTGACCGCGTCGTGGCCCAGCAGGTAGTCCACCGCGCCGCTCAGGTCACGGGCTGCCCGCTGCACGGGTAGCTCCTGCATGAGCTTGGTCGCCTCATCGGCGTCGTGAGCGGTGGCACCGCCGAAGAGGTCGGGTGCCAGGGCGACGAATCCCTCGGCGGCCAGCCGGTCCGCCACATCGGCGATGTGGTTGGTGAGCCCCCACCATTCTTGGATCACCACGACGCCCGGGCCGCTGCCCGACTCGGGCAGCGACAGGTAGCCGTGTGCGGTGGAACCGTTGGACGCGAACGTGACGTTCTGCAGCGCGTTCTCCATGCCCGTGATCCCACCATGGTCCGATAGCCCAGGCAGGTCCACCTCCCCGCGTTCTGGAGACAGACTGCACTTCTCTGACGCGGATTAAGTGCAGTCTGTCTCCAGAACGCGGGTCAGCACATCCGGCGGCCGGTCTCGGCGCTGGAGTAGCCGCCGAGAGCTTCCACGGAGGCGCGGAACTTTTCATCGACCAGCAGCGTCCACAGCGGGGCCAGCACGTCGGAGTCATAGGCGGCCCGGGTGACGACGAGGTCGTAGGGCTCCTGGGTGACGGGCACGAAGTCCAGTCCGAACGGCCGAGCGGCGGCGAAGATGCCCAGCCCCGCATCCGCTCGGCCCCCGGCCACCGCGGCTGCGACAGCGAGATGGGTGTGCTCCTCGCGCCGGTAGCCGGCAACATCACCTGGCGCCATGCCGCGACGGCGCAGCTCGTGGTCCAGCAGCACCCGGGTGCCGGCGCCACGCTGCCGGTTGACATAGCGCAGTCCCGGACGGCTGAGGTCCTCGATACCGGCGAGCCCCAGGGGATTACCAGTGGCGACGATCAGCCCCTGGTCGCGATGAACCAGCCGAACCACGGCGACATCGGCGACCGCGAGAGCATCGCCGAAAACCCGCGGCAAGTAGGGCAGGGTGTACTCGCCGGTCTCCGGGTCGAGCAGGTGTGAGCCAGCGAGGTGGCACAGCCCGTCGCGCAGCGCCACCAGCCCGCCCAGCGAACCGACGTTGGACGACGCGAGCGTCACGCCCGGGTCGGTGCCACGTAGCGCCGAGGCGGCCAGGTCCAGGACCAGATCGTGCGAACCGATCGCCACGATGGTGCGGTCGATCTCAGCCAGCCCGCGCAGCAACTGCACCTCGACGTCCGCACCGGGGTGGTAACCCTCCAGCCCGGCCGGCACTACCAGCAACCCATCGGCCCGCACCAACGAGGTCAGCACCCCGGCACCGCGCGGCAGCGGGGTGGCCACGACCTGCCCGCCGACCCGCCCCAGCCGTACCCGTACCCAGTCGTCTTTCCCGAGCGGGGAAGCTAACTTGCGGGCCAGCCGGGCCTGAGCGGTCGGGCGGGCCGGTGTTGTGGTGCCTTGAAGGGCAGCCAACAGCGGCGCGGCGAAGATTTCGAAGGTCAGTGCCGCCGATACCGGATATCCGGGCGCCCCGAGCACCGGGGTGGTGCCCGCGGTGCCGAGCACCACGGGATGCCCTGGGCGCACCGCCACACCGTGCACTGCCAGCGTGCCCACCCGGGCGACCACTGACGCGGTGTGGTCACCCCGGCCCGCGCTCGATCCGGCGATGATCAACACCAGGTCGGTGCGCTCGGCCGCAGTGAGCACCGCGGCCGCGATGCGGTCCGGGTCGTCCGGTTCGATGGGTAGGGACAGCACGTCGCAGCCGTGTTCACCGGCCTGGCCGGCGAGCATCAGTGAGTTGGTATCGAGGATTTCACCAACACCAGGCTCGGTGCCCAACGGTCGGATCTCGTCGCCGGTGGGCAGCACCGCAACCACCGGACGGCGGCGCACCAGGATCTCGCTGACGCCCGCCGCAGCGGCCGCGGCGATATCGACCGCGCGCAACCGGTGGCCCTGCGGCAGCAGCAGTTCCCCGGCCGCGACATCCTCCCCGATGGAGCGGACGTGCTGGTAGGGCGGCGTGGCCGCGATCAGTTCAGCACCCTCGCCACTGAAGTGGACGTGCTCACGCATCACCACCGCATCCCGGCCCTCGGGCAGCGGGTCACCGGTGTCGATGACATCGAAGTCGGTCAGCGTCACCGGTGCCGTCTCACCGGCGCCCACGGTGTCCACTGCGCGCACTGCGATGCCATCCATCCCGGCGGAGTCGAATGCCGGGGAGGACCGCCGTGCCCACACCGGCTCGGCGGTGACCCGGCCGATCGCCTCGGCGAGGCTCAACCGCTCGGTGCTCACCCGGTCCGGGCACCCCGCGGCTGCACAGGCGTCGCGCCACGCTTCCAACGCCTGGTCTGCCGGGACGTCACGGACAAACGGGCTGTGTGGCACAGCGAGGACGCTACCTGGGGGATTGGCGAAACGACGCCGGCGGTGGCCCGAACCCAGTGATGGGGGTGCGGACCACCGCCGACGGTTGCGGAGCTGGTAGCTACTTCACAGGATCCCTAGGATACTGTCGGTCTCATCGTCGTATTTGCGGTAGTTGTTGTTACGGGATTCTTCCAGGCCAGTGAAGTAGTTAGGGTCGTCACGACCGCGGAAGTCGTTATTGCAACTGCTGCCACAGTCACCGTAGTCGTAGCTGCTGCTCAGTACGAAAATGTCCGAAATCCTCATGCCGACTCCTTCGTGTCGAGGTAGGCGCAACGGAAGCTAAAACTCAAGACCAGCCTGGACATATGCATGCTGTTGCCTAAAGCGCACGTCGATTTGATCCATCGCTAGTGCGTGCCGGAGAAGCGTTCTGACGACGTAGTGCCCGGTACCTCGACGCGGGCAGTGCCCCCGGTGTCACACCGGCAGCTCGTCATCGCATAGTCAGCGAACCAGGTGGTCTGAGCTGGCCCCCTTACTCCCCGTGGTCGAATGTACCTCAACGTAAGCTATCTCACGAGGGATTTCAACAATAACTTCGCGTACATGCATGACTACAGACAGTGAAGAAGCTGATGCAGCTTTTCATCGGCGTTGAGAGCCACAGAAGTCCCCGACGTTTGCGTCTCGCCTGGTAGGAGATTCAGAGAGTTCCTCGAGATCGCTGTCGACGGCCGAACGGACGGTTGGCAGACGGCCCGAACGAGGGCTGTCTGCCCCCTTGACCGGGCGCCACCCGCAGCGCGCCGTAGCGGTCCATCGGGGAGCCGAAGCTGCAGTGGGTGACCGGGTCTGTCTTGCTGGCGGGTGCGGTGGTCAGTCAGTCCCTGGATGCACGCGGAGTGCGCTGCCGGGAATTGGGTAGCACACGCGACCGGTCAGGATGGGGGTGTCGTTGCGCTGGCGAGGGTAGGGGGGTGGTGGAGGTGGTAAAGGTGAGCGTACTGATTGTTTTTGGTGAGGAGTTCGGTATGGGTGCCGGTTTCGGTGATGCGGCCGTTGTGCAGGTAAAGGATTTGGTCGGCGTCGGTGACAGTGAGCAAATTATGGGAAATGATGATGGTGGTACGCCCGGTGATGAGTCGGCGCAGTGGGGTAAGGATGCGTTGGCTGGCTTCGGCATCCAGGCCGGTGGTGGGTTCGTCAAGCAGCAGGATGGGGGCGTCGCGGATCATGGCTCGGGCAATCGCGATGCGTTGGCGTTGCCCGCCCGACATCAGGCGACCGCGTTGACCGACGCGGGTGTCATAGCCTTCAGGTAGCGCGGTGATGAACTGGTGGGCGTCGGCCGCTTTGGCGGCGGTGACAAGTTGGTCGTAGCTGGCGTCGGGGCGTCCGGCCCGGATGTTGTCGGCGATGGTGCCATCGAGCAGCAGAGTTTCTTGTAAGACGATGGCGATGTTGGCGCGTAGTTGATCGGGGTCTAGCTCGCGCAGATCATGACCGTCCAGAGTGATCCGCCCGGTAGTGGGGTCATAAAACCGCAGCAGGAGCTTGAGCAGGGTGGTTTTCCCCGCACCGCTGGCGCCGACGATGGCGGTGGTCTGGCCGGGTAGTGCGGTGAAGCTGATCTGGTCCAAGACGTCACGTTGGGACTCGGGGTAGGTGAAGCTGACCCGTTCCAGACGCAGCTGCCCGCGGGCGCGGCCCAGCGAGATGGGGTGGGCCGGGGCGGTCACGGTGGGGCGCTGATCGAGTAGCTCGATGATCCGTTCGGCAGCTGCGGCGGCGGCGAACAGGGAGGTCGACATCGCTCCCAGCCCTTGGACTGGGCCATAAAGCTGCGACAAGAACACCAAAAAGGCCAGTAGTCCACCCAAGGTCAGGCGCCCGGCCGACAGCTCCCAGATGCCCACTCCCACGATGGTCAGCACGCCGGCGACTTGCACCAGGTCCACCAGCGGGGAGAACATCGCCCCCAGCCGGGTGGCGGCCAGCCGGGCGTGCACGCTGCCCATGCTTTGGGCCGCGAAACGGTCGGATTCTGCACCTTGACGGCCATAAGCCTGGATCAAGGTGGCATTGCCGAGGCTTTCCTCGGCAACCACGGTGATCGACCCGGCGCGGGCCCGCACCTCCCGGGAGGCGACCTTGATGCGGCGGGCGAAGATGCGAGCCGCGGCCCAAAACACCGGTACCGCGATCAGCGACGCCAGCGCCAGGCGCCAGTTCAGATAAAACAGCACCCCGGTGAACACCACGATCTTCATTAAATTCGCGATGATCCCGATGACCCCCGACAGCACCACACCCTCGATCGCGGCCACATCACCGGTCAGCCGGCTCAA
>DASQVB010000273.1:0-5465 GCA_035640975.1 Pseudonocardiaceae bacterium | reverse complement strand
CACCGGGTTGCTCTTGGCGTCCCCGGTGGTGAAGACGAACGCCACCATGCCCAGAACAGCCGCGATCATCACGACCGGCAGGATCTTCTGCACGATGTTGCCTGGCAGGACCCTGGGCACCTCGGGTGGCGCTTCGAGGTGAACCTCGCCACCGGGCATCTTGGGTGCGACCAATCGAGGTGACCGCCGGAACTGCACCGTGCTCACGCCAGCTCACCTCCGCACCCGTCCACCCCACGCGATTGCCCAGTGGGTGGCTGCGCGCAGAGGCCGGTCACCCTAGCGCCTGCCCGAATCCGGTCTTCCCCGTCCGCAATGCCCGCCCTGCGGCCTCACAGCAGCCTCCAGCCGCACGACCCATAAACGGTCAGACGCTTATCGGGCGCATCGGGGCGACGACGGGGTTGCACCAACGACTGTCACTTCGAGGGGCGGGTGGCAGCGGCGAGCTCGGCGAGATCGAGGTCAACCGGGAATGGCTCAGTCAGGCACAGGGGCTGCCCAGGCCCGGATGATCCAATAGCGACGTAGTGTCCCCCCCGCAGCCGGTAGACCACCGACGTCGGCCCCGAATTACTGAGCTCGATGCGCAGGTAGTGCTCGATGCCCGCAGCTGAGTACAGCTGTGGCTTGATCGCACGATCAGTCGCGATACTGCCTGGGCTGACGATCTCGACGACCATCGCCACATCGGCCGGATCCCACACCGTCAGGTCCACTCCAGGATTGGCCACGACGACCAGGTCGGGAATCAGGATCCGCCCAGGCGCCACCCGTACGTTGATTGCTTCCAACACTTCCAGGCAGCCCGGGGCCGCCCTGCCCAGTGCGTGCCAAAGCTGGGACGACAACCGCTGGTGCCGGCCCCCGGCTGCAGGGCTCACCAGGAGCCCACCGTCAAGCAGCTCGATGCGGCGACGGTCATCGGGTAATGCGAGATAGTCCCGCTCCGTCCACGGTCCAACGTGATCGAGCAGATCGGACTGGGCAGCCGACGCCATCCGCAGCTCACCTCCGTGCGTCTGAGGAGCACCACCATGGTCGCATGCTGCCGGGAAGCACCGACAGTTCTCGCCGTACTCGCGGTTTACCAGGGCAGCCCGGGCGCAACGTACTGCGCAATCATCGTGGAGTGATCCCCAGGTGCGGCCCGTCTCCCACGCGCACCCTGTCGTACGGCGCGGAACCGGACCACGTGGTCGACCTGTGGCTGCCGCAGGGCGATTCCGCGCCGCTGATCGTGCTGCTCCATGGCGGGTTCTGGCGGGCGACGATCGACCGGATGCACCTACGGCCGATGGCGGGTGGGCTCGCCGAGGCCGGATACGCCGTGGCTGTTCCGGAATACCGGCGGATCGGCCAGGCCGGTGGGGGCTGGCCGGGCACCTTCGATGACGTGGCAACCATGCTGGACCGGTTGCCAGAGCTGGTGGCGCCGTACGGCTTGGATGCCGCGGACGCCGTGTGGGCCGGGCACTCGGCCGGGGGGCACCTCGCGCTTTGGGCGTCGCTGCGGCACCGGCTGCCCACGGACGCACCCTGGCACCTGCCCGCTGTGCCTGCCGTACGGAAAGTGGTGTCCCTCGCCGGCTGCGCCGACCTCTCGCTGACCAGCGCCTGGCAGCTCGGCCGCGATGCGGCGAACGACCTGATGGGAGGAACGCCCGGCGAGTACCCGGACCGTTACGCGCTCGCCGATCCGTCCTTACTACTTCCCGGGGCCGTGCCAACCATCCACCTGCATGGCACCGAGGACGGTCACGTCCCCATCGCGATCGGCCGTGAGTACGCCGCTCGCGCCCGCGGGGTCACAAGCCCCATCGAGTTCCTGGAGCTGCCGGCCGTTGAGCACTTCGCCCTCATCGACCCGCTGTCAACCGTCTGGCCCCATGTCCTCGCCGCTCTCGCCCGGTGAGACAGACCCCCTTGAACGATCGGGCACGGCGCGCATGGATACTCCACCGCACCAAGAAGGCCGCCGTGACCACGCACCGATGTGCATACCAACGGTCGGTAGGCCGAGCGAGAGGGTGCAGCGGTGCCAACCAAAGCCAACGGAGTTTCCGCGGTGCGGCCGTCGGTTGCTGGAGTGACGGTTGTGCCGTCCACCGTGTTCAGCCGGGTGACAGTGGTGGCACCGCGGACACGCATCGATCTCGCGCTACCGTCCGACGTCGCGGTGGCGAATCTGCTTCCCATGGTGCTCACGATGGCCGGTGAAGCTGCGTCGGACGGGGGCAGCCGGCACGGCGGCTGGTGCCTGGCCAAACTCGGCGGTGACGCGATCGATCCGGACCGTTCGCTGAGCTCGCTGGGGGTGGTCGACGGCGATCTGCTGCAACTCCGGCATCGTTGCGACAGTCCTCCACTCCCGCTGTTCGACGACGTCGTGGAAGCCATCGCGGTATCCACCCCGGACAGTTACCGTCCATGGACACAGCACACCGCCCGAACCCTCGGGTTGGTCGCGGCGGGGTTGGCGTTGCTCGCCGGTGCCGTTGCGCTGTTTCGCGCCGGACCCGGCCTCGGCGTCGCCGCCGTCGCGGGCGGGGGGGCGATGGTCGTGCTGGTCTCGGGCGCGGTAATCGCCCGGGTCTATGGCGATGCTGGCACCGGAGTGCTGGTGACGGCGGGCAGCGTGCCGCTGGGTTTCGTCAGCGGGCTCTATGTCGTACCCGGCAGCGTGCAAGCGGAGAACCTCTTGCTGGCTTGCACGCTCGCTCTGGTGCTTGCCATCGCCTCGATCATGGTGCTCGGCGACGGCATCACGGCGTTCGTGGCCAGCGCCACCGCCACTGCGATCGGCGCGCTGGCCTTTTTGGTCGCCAGCCTGGTCGATCGTCCCGACGCGGGCATTGCGGCGGCGGCCGCAGCGGTCGCGCTGGGTGGCATCTCGGCAGTGCCCCGGCTGACCATCCAGCTATCCCGGCTGCCGATGCCCCAGATTTCGGGTAGCGCCGCGGACCTGCAGCGCGACTCCAGCGTGCCCGACTATGTCGCGGTCGAGCGCCGGGCAGGCCTGGCGCACGAGTACATGACCGGCATGATCATCGGATCCGGTGCGGTGGCGGCAGCGGGTGCGGTGCTGGCCTCGACCGGAGGTGCGTTGGGGATCCTGCTCGCCCTGGTGGTCGCCGCCGTTCTGCTCCTGCGGGCACGCTCCTACGCCAACGGGAGTCAGGCAATCGCCCTGCTGGTCAGCGGGATGGTCGCGGTAGCGGGGCTGTTGGCGGGGCTGCTGGTGACGGCGGGCCAGGCCTTGCTGTTGGCGGTCTTCGCCGGCCTGCTGGTGCTCGCCACTGTGGCTCTGGCGCTGGGAGTCGTGCTACCGAGCCGCCGGTTCTCCCCGGTGTTACGTCGCTCGGTGGACGTGATCGAAGCGATGCTGATCGCTGCGGTACTTCCCCTCGCACTGGGTGTGCTGGACCTCTACAACACCTTCCGGGCGCTGTGAGCGCAGTTGCCGGTCACCGTCGGGCACTGCTTGCGAGCATCGTGACCGCGTTGCTGTGCATGACGGGTCCGGCGCTGTCAGTTGCCGCCGAACCCGGCGTCCGACCGCCAGGCGTGCCACCTGCGGTGAATCCAGCGGCCCTGCCGACCCCGGCCAACGTCAGCGCGCTGCCCTACATCGTGAACAACCGGGCTACCCGGCAGACCGGCCCGGTCCAGCGGCGCACAGACTGCCAGCAGCAGGCAACCGGCAACGTTGAGGCCGAGCCGGCTGGTCAACGGCGGCTACGGATCCGACAGGCACAGCAGTTCGCGACCGGACGAGGCCAGCGGGTTGCCGTGATCGACAGCGGCGTGCAGCCGCATCCCCGGCTGGCCGACAGGTTGCTCGACGGCGGGGACTACATCGAGAACCGCAGTGGCCTGTTCGACTGCGACGGCCACGGCACCGCGGTGGCCGGCCTCGTTGCCGCGGCGCCTGATCCGGCTACCCGGTTCGTCGGAGTGGCCCCGGATGCGGAAATCCTCTCCATCCGCCAGGCCAGCACCTCGTACTCGGTACCGCTACGCCAGCTCGACACTGGCCAGGAGATTCAAAGCCGGGGCACCGGGGACACCGTCAGCATGGCCCAGGCCGTGATGCGCGCAGTGCAGCTGGGCGCATCAGTGATCAACATCTCGGAAGCCGCCTGTTTCCCGGCCGAACCCAATCAGGTCAACGCCCCGGACCTGCAGGCCGCCGTGCACCACGCGGTGGAGCGCAATGTCGTCGTCGTGGTGGCCGCCGCCAATGCCAGTGATACCTGCAAGCAGAACAGCACTGGCATGGTCACCACAATCTCTTCGCCGGGCTGGTTCGACGACGACGTGCTTACCGTCGCTGCGACTGACGACAATGGCGATGCAGCGGATTTCTCCATCCGTGGACCGTGGGTTGATGTGGCCGCACCCGGCACCGGCGCGGTGTCGCTGTCCTCCGCCGGGCCGGAGTTGATCACCAAGCTCGTTGACACCAACGGCGTAGCGCGCCCGCTCGACGGCACCAGCTTCGCCACGCCGTATGTCGCCGGGCTCGTCGCACTGGTCCGCGATCGGTTCAGCCATCTGTCCGCGCGTCAGGTGATGCGTCGCATCGAGCAGACCGCGCAACACACCGCGGGTCCCGGCGGGCGCAGCGAGGAACTGGGCTATGGCATGGTCGACCCAGTCGCCGCACTCACCGCGGTGCTGCCCGAGGAACAGAGTTCCGATTCGGCCGCAGTAAGTCCAGCCAGATTGTCTGGTCTCGAGCCTTCGCCGATGGACAGCACGTTGTCACGCACCGTCGCGCTAGCCGGTTCGGCCGCCGCACTCGGCTTGCTGGGACTCACCCTGGTGGTTACCCGCACCATCCGGCGATACAACCGCATTCAGCGGGCTGATCGACCCTAAGTGAGCACAGGTAGGTCGCGTTGTAAAGATTGATCAAGGGCAGGATCACTGGCTTGATGCGGCTCCTGGATCGAGACGCGGATTTTGATGAGTGCACGACCCCGACACCGACACGGGCTATCAGCGAACCTTGGTCACGGCGCGCATCAAGCAGAGAACCGAAATTCTACGCCGAGGTCATGACCGAACTACCAACCCTCAGCGGAGCCGCCGTCATCGACGGGCAGCAGATCACGGTCTATGGCGCCGAATACTGGCGCGTCGGATCGGTGGCCTCAGGATTCAGCGGCGACGCCGGCCGCAGGCGACTCGGCCTCCTCATCCAGAGCCTCCTTCCCCGGCCATCGGACACAATCGAACTCTGACCCAGCTCAGTTGGGCGGTGAGCGCGGAGCCGAGGGCCGCGCGTGGTGCGGAAGGTCGCCGTATGCCCATCGCGAGGGTGGGTCGAGCTGGTAGTGACCGTGGGGCCTGCGGCCGGGCGGGGCAGGGGACGCAGACCCGTGCAGCCGCTGCTAACCGATCTGCTCCTGCCGCGGGTACGGATTGTCCGTTGCCGGCGGGATCGGATGGAACACTTC
>DASQVB010000272.1:0-2882 GCA_035640975.1 Pseudonocardiaceae bacterium | reverse complement strand
CCAGCCACACCCGACGCTGGCGCTCGGTCAGATGCGGCTTGATCGCCTCGTAGCGACGCGCCAAAGACTCCACGACACCGGACATAGCACAGACGGTAGATCCCCCGGAGCCGAAAACTACGTTATTTCACTACGAGTCCTAACGCCCGCGGTGCCCTCTCCGGCGGTCCACCTAGGTAGTCCCGCGGAGCAGCCTGAGGTAGCCGACGGCCACGAGGATGGCCAGGGCCCAGAGGAGGGCTTGCAATACCCAGGCGGAGGCGGTGAACGCCGCGCCGAGCGGGCTGGCGGTGTCGAAGTCACAGCGGTTGGCGACACCTGTGGTAGCCAGCGGCAGGCTGCGATCGATACCGAGGCCGACCTGCTCGAGCAGTGAGCATGGCGAGTCGGGGTCGGGGGCTTGGCTGGTGTGTGCGGCGACGAAGCGACCTGGTTCCAGGGACGTGTGCCCGGCGGCGACACCCAGTCCCGCCGCCATCAGGAGCGCCACCAGCAGGGCCAATACGGTGCGGCCGCTGCGGTAGCCGTATCCGGCGAGTACTCCCCACAGACGGTGCGCCCCTTTGGCTAGCCGTCCACCGAGTTCCCCACGGTCATGAAGGTCCTGTTGCTGAGCGATGAGGACATCGCGCGCGGTGGATTCGTGGCCTGCAGCCTTGAGCACGGCGGCAAGCTGCTGGTAAGGCTGCGGCCGGTAAGCATGGGTGTGATGGGTGATCAGGTGCAGCCACTCGCGCCAGCCAATGGTATGAAGTGACGTGTACACCAGGCCGGACAACGTGAGCCGGCGCTCTGGCGTGGCGCAGATCGACCTGCTCGCAGTGCCGTGTGGACAGATCACGTGCGCAGGCAGGAACAGGTGCTTGGCCTCGGCGTCCTCCAGGTCGAGGACCGGCCCGGCCGGATTGGTCAGCTTCGCGTCGTTGAGGTCGAGCTGGCCGCTGATGTGAGCGTCCGGTAGCCGAACCGCGCCGTCTGTGCTGTGTCCGGTGGCGGTGAACCTCTCCGCGAACATGTCGCTGCCGACCTGGAGGTGATCGCCGATCAGAGCTCGGCCGGCTTGATTGGTGAGCTTGGCGCCATTGAGGTTGAGCTGGCCGCTGATCTGGGCGTCCGATAACCGTACGGCACTGTCTGTGCTGTGTCCGGTGGCGATGAGTCCCTCGGCGAACATGTCGCTGCCGACCTGGAGGTGATCGCCGATCAGAGCCGGACCGGCGTAGTTGGTCAACTCCGCCCCATCCAGGTTGAGCTGACCGCTGATGTGGGCATCGGGTAGCCGCACCGCGCCGTCTTCGCCGTGCCCGGTAGCGGTGAACCCATCGAGGAACACACCGCCCTGGACCTGGAGGTGGTCGCCGATCAGGGCCGGGCCGGCGTTGTTGATCAGCTCGGCACCGTCTAGGTTGAGTTGCCCGCCGATGCGAGCACCGGGCAACCGCACCGCGCCGCGTTCGCAGTGTCCGGTGGCGGTGAATCCCTCTGCGAGGACCAGTCCACCATCGGCTTGGAGCCCGTCACCGATGAGCGCGGGACCGGCTTGGTTGGCCAATTCGGCGCCGTTGAGGTTGAGTTGGCCACTGATGTGCGCGCCCGGGAGCCGCACCGCGCTGAGTTCGCCGTGCCCGGCGGCGACGAAGCCCCCGCCAAACACGTCGCCGTAGACGTGGAGTCCGTCGCCGATGAGGGCGGGGCCGGCGTCGTTGGTCAGCCGCGCGCCGTTGAGGTTGAGTTGGCCGCTGATGTGGGCGCCCAACAGCCGTACTGCGCCCTCCTGACCGTGTCCGGTGGCAGTGAAACCGTCGCCGAGCAGAACATCACCCTGGACCCGCAGTCCGTCACCGTCCAGCGCGGGAAGGTGCGAAGCGCTCAAGGTCAGCCAGGGTAAACGGGCACCGGTGAGGAACACGGCACGATCGAAGTAGCAACCTCGCAGCTCAATCCCCACGGTGGCCGGAACGTGGGTGAGATCGAGTGTTCCGGTGATCCGGGCGCCATGAATGCGCACACCCAGCGGATCGAACCGAACACCACTGCGCCCCAGCACCAGTTCCCGGATGAGCTCGGCACGGATGGTGTACCTAGGGTTCTCACTTGCCGCCAGCTGCTCGACGTTGAGCTCGCTGCACTCGATCACGCAGCCAGAGACCAAGGCGTCGAGTAGCGCCCGTTCTCTCGATGAGACCTCGCTGAGGCTCTTGCTCGCCACCACTGCCCAACGGTCGGCCATCCAGTTTTTCAGCTCATCGCTGCCAGAGCTGACCCGAAAGAGCCTACCGGATGTCGCCTAGGCTGCGCCCATGTCTGGGCGGCGACTCGGCGTCATGGGCGGCACCTTCGACCCCATCCACCATGGCCACCTTGTCGCCGCCAGCGAGGTGCAGGCCCGGTTCGGATTGGACGAGGTCGTCTTCGTGCCCACCGGGATCCCGTGGCAGAAGAGCGAGCGTGACGTCAGCCCAACCGAAGATCGTTACCTCATGACGGTCATCGCCACCGCGTCCAACCCGCGGTTCTCCACCAGCCGGGTGGACATCGACCGCCGGGCTCCCACCGTCACCGTGGACACACTCACCGACTTGCGGACACAGTTCCCTGACCATGAGATGTTCTTCATCACCGGGGCTGACGCGCTGGCCCAGATCCTGTCGTGGAAGCGAGTCGACGAGCTGTTCGCTCTCGCCCACCTGGTCGGGGTGACCCGGCCCGGCTTCAAGCTTGACGGTAAACACTTGCCTGACCACGCGGTCAGCCTGGTCGAGGTGCCGGCCATGGCGATCTCTTCAACGGACTGCCGGCAGCGCGTGGCTCACGGCCTGCCGGTCTGGTACCTGGTGCCCGACGGGGTGGTGCAGTACATCAGCAAGCGCGGCCTGTACCGA
>DASQVB010000271.1:0-2878 GCA_035640975.1 Pseudonocardiaceae bacterium | reverse complement strand
TGGATCAGCGGAAGAAACCGTTTGATGGTTTTGGCTAGTGCCGCGAACTCGGGGATGCGGGATCGGGTGGCCCAGGACATCCAGCCGGCGAGCAGCTGTCTGCCCTATTGGTCGATGTTGGGCAGCGTTGGGTGGCGTGTCTTGTGCCCAATTTGTACCGGTCCGCGCCCCGACCTGCGGAATGCCTATGGTATGAACAAAGTGATCCCCGCTCAGCGACCCGCACTGACGCATTAAGAGATCGGTGCACCCGAGCTGGTCCACCTGCTCGAACAACCAAACTTTGACTACAATCATGGTGCACGAGAGCGCACTACATCCACCACGAGGCGAGCGGCAGGATCACCGCAATAACCCCAGCTTTGGCCGGTCGATTTGAGGGGCAACTGACCACTCGGCGAGTGTTCACCGCCGCTGGGCGCGTGGCCCGAGTGTTCAAGGTGAAATGTTGAGGAAGGGAGGAGGCATCGTCAACTTGTTCGGGTCTGACGAGCGGTGTAGATCATTCAGTGCGTGGTTAAGGAGGGACGGTCGGGTCCTCTCGGGTGGTTCAGGCTGCGGTGGTCAGCCCGGTGACTTCGTTCCAGATACTGAAGCGGTTGGCCATCTCGCGCCGGTATTCCTCGGCGTGGAGCAGGTGACGACGGGGCCGGAAGTGCGGGGATATCCCGCTGAACGCGGACAGGAACCGCTGCGCGTGCCGGGCTGAGGCGAAGCGTTTCATCGCGCGTTCGCGCTGCCGGGTTGGTTGGTGGGAGTTCTCCGCCCGGTTGTTCAGATACTTCGATCGGCGGTGCTCCACCCCGGTCATCAGCCCGCGTCGTGCCACGCCGTAGCTGGCCAGCTTGTCGGTGACCAGCACCCGAGGCACGGTCTGCCACCGCGTGAGGAGCTTGCGGAAGAACCTAGTGGCGGCCGTGGCGTCACGCCGGGAGGTGACCAGAATGTCCAGGACATTCCCGTCCTGGTCCACCGCACGCCATAAGTAATGAGTCTTCCCGTTGATCGTGATAAACACCTCGTCAAGGTGCCACTTGTCACCGGGGTGGGGTCGACGACGACGCAACCCGCTGGCGTAGGCCTGGCCGAACTTCCCGGTCCACTGGCGGATGGTTTCGTGGGAGACCGTGACGCCCCGCTCCAGCATCATCTCCTCGACCTCCCGCAAGCTGAGCGGAAACCGGTAGTACAGCCAGACACAGTGGCTGATGATCTCCACCGGAAACCGAAACCCCTTGTACGACGGCACACCGGTGCCCACCAGCCCAGCCCCCCTCGACCCTCCACACAGACGATTCGCCGATCACCCCAGTCGCCAGGCCGCCACCCAAGTTGACGATGCCGTATTTGCTGCCTTTTTGCTGACTGCGAACCCTGAACCGGAGCCGAAAACAGAACAGGAGCCCGCCGATGAGGACTCCTGAACTGCGGTTTGGTGGTGTCGGGGTGGCGGGATTCGAACCCACGGCCTCTTCGTCCCGAAGCAATCCCGGTGGACATGCCCTGATCTGGGCGAAGCCAAACCGGGGGTCTCTCTTTCTCACCTGCGCAAACGCTCTGAGTGGGTCGCGCTGAGTCGGCCGGGGCCTGAACACGTTGGCCCCCGGTTTGGCCCCCGTGGCCCCCTCTGGCGAGGAGGAGGGTTACCTATGACACTTCGAGATCAACGAGCCTTCGCGATATGCCTCGGCGGCTGCGACCCGGGCGCTCAGTCTTGCTGTCCGCGCAGCGCCCGTGATGATGGACTCACGGACCCCGACAACGGGCCCGATGCGGTCCGTCATGCCAGCTCGCCTGCCCGATTACCGAGGGGTGCGCAGCAGGGCGGCGATGCGGTCCTCCTGTTCGGAGGTCAGTGGCGGGAACTCACCGTCTTCGTGCGCCGCATCCACCGACATTTAGGGTGGCCGTGTGTGGGCGGTGGTGACTCAACGAGCTGGCTGTGGGGGTTCAAGTCCGAGGGGGGACTTGGACCAAATGCCTATACGCACGCGTTGTTCGCCGACTTCGACCTAGCGGGCCAGAAGTGAGCGGTGCGGCGAATTGGTGGATGAAGTCGACCACGATCGGGTGGGTGGCCTTGCAGTGATCGGCGGGAGGGAGAGGACTCGCCGTGCGCGAGCCGCGGATGGCTATCTTGCGCGGCCGGCTGTGGTGATCGGCGTGCGGGCTGGCGAGGTGCTCGGGAATGGTGTGCACTGCGCCGGCGGCCAGATCGCCCTCGGGCAGGAGGGCCGCCCAGAACGGGCGGTGATCATCGCCGGTGAGTACGGCGGTGACGTCGCCGATGATGTCCAGTTCGCTGCTGATACGAAGCAACGTGGAGACGCTGGTGGGCATCAATGGAGGGCGACATGGCGCGTATTCCTTGCCAGGAGGTGGCCTGGTGGCGTGCGGCGCGGGCGCCGGTCGGGGGTTTGCCTCCAGCTGTCGTGGTCAGTTGGCTCTCCGGCATCGGTGGGTGCCATGCCCGTTGCGTGGCACCCACCGATGTGGCAGGGGGTTGCTCCGCCGGGTTGTGGGGCCGTGGCGGATGCGGGGGTCAGGCGTTGATCACTTTGGGTGCGCTGCTGCCTCCGGTGATCTGGATCTTGCGGGGTTTGGCCTTCTCGGCGATGGGGATGCGTAGGGTCAGCACCCCAACGTCATAGTGCGCCTCGATGCGCTCGGCGTCGAGGGTGTCGCCTAGGAACAGCTGTCGGGAGAACACTCCGCGGGCCGTTCGGCGACCTGCAGCTCGGCATCCTCACCGTAGGTGGGGGTGCGCTCGGCTTTGACGGTGAGCACGTTGTGTTCGACGTCGAGGTCGATGGAGGCCGGGTCCACGCCGGGCAGGTCGAAGTGCACGACGAACTGCTCGCCGGCCCGGTAGGCGTCC
>DASQVB010000270.1:0-2145 GCA_035640975.1 Pseudonocardiaceae bacterium | reverse complement strand
CCGGCCCTCCGAAGGTGATTCGGTTGCCACAGCGACGATCACTGCGGATGATCATCCGGCGGAGGGCCGGACGGATCGGGACGCGCAGCGGGCTTGACGCTGGGGGGGCGACTCCGCACAATCCGCGCCTCCCTGTCCCGGGCGCAACCACTGCAACAACCACAACCCAGTGTCGCGCGCCAGCCGCCCGGCGCGCTCGCGGAGCGAAGCGGGAGCGAGCGCTGGCCGGATGCAGCGGCGGCGCGTCCGGGCCGTGTCGGCCCGGCTTGAAACCGTACAGAAAGTCCTCACCGACCGTAGCCGCCGTTGAAATGATCTTGTGGCAGTTGGCTACACCACGCGGCACTATGCGGTGATGCCGAGCCAGCCGACGAAGTGGGTGAGGGTGTCGGTGCGGCGTCTGTCGGCTCGGGCCAGGGCACGGACTGTCTCGTGAACCTGGGGGTGGTATCGGGTTTGTTGCGGTGCGGTCCGTCGAGCCTGTTGGAGGGTGGCGAGGGCGCGCTGGTGGTCGCCGTGCAGCAAATATCCCCGAGCGAGGTCAATCCAGTGATGCCCCACTCGCTCACGAGGCGCCGACCGCGGCAAAGTGAATTTCTCGGCGCGTGTGATGGCCTCGGTGCCGTCTAGCATTTCCACGGCCAGACCAACTGACCAGATGTTGACGTTGGTGGGCCCGAAACACAGTCGGTAGTCGTCGCGGTCAACACCGATGCGCTCGGCGGTCTGCTTGGCTTCGGCCAGGTGAGCATCCGCCCCATCGCGATCACCGGCCCGGGCAGCGGCAAGCCCGGACTTCAGATGCAGATTGCCCCACGTAGCCAAGGTGGGAACATCGGCATGCCCGAGGCGGTCCTCAAGGCGCGAGCGGGCAACGTCTAAGAGCCGCCGTGCGGCGCCGCAGTCGTCGAGACAGATCAACTCCCCGGCCCGCCGGTAGGCGCCAACCAACACAGCCAGCTCATCGCCCGAGCGCTCGGCGGCCCACTCATAACGATCCACGGAGATCGACGCCAAATCCGTGTAACCCAGCTTGGAGGCCAGCTGACCAGCCGCGTAGTACGTCTCGGCCAGCAGACCGAATATCCGCTCCCGCTCAGCACCTGTCGTCTGCTGCCAGGCAGCGCGCAGCTCGGCGAGCAACCCGGGAAGCTCGGCGCCCAGGCGGTTGAGGTCCACGGCGTGACGCAGCTTGGAAGCGGCCGCCACAGCATCGTCAAGCTGAGCTGTAGGGCGTGGCGAGGCATCGTCCTCAGATGGCAACAGGTAGGCGGTCAACTCGCGGCGCAGCGCGGGAACCACGGAAAAGACCCGATGGTCGGTTGGTGTCTCGCGGGGATAGGGCTGCCCCAACAGTTCCGCGGGTGCCAGACCCAGAGCGCGGGCGGCCGCAGAGGTGAACGCGGGCGAGGCTGGCACGCTGCCCTGTTCCACCTTGCGCAGCAGCGACAGTGACACGTGCGCCCGCTCAGCGAGCTGCCGTTGGGTCAACCCCCGTAGCTTGCGCTCTTCGGCCACACGGGTACCGATGCTGGCCGATGGCCCGGTCGCGACGTCCACCCCCCTTCACGGTTGCGTCACCGTCCACGCTACCGACCGAGCACCGGCCCAGCCCTGCGGCCTGCGTCGTCAGGTCGTTCCTGACGATGTCAACGGGCTGCTCGGACATCACCTCGGCTGCGCTTCGGTTCAGGAGGTTATGGCTATTGCCCGAGGGATCACTGCTGTCACCGTGTGGTCACTTCGATCACGGGCGCCGTCCTAGCGTCGGCTAAGTGATCTTCGCTGGGTTCGCCCGGGTCTATCTGGCGAGCCCACGTGGCGTCTCCAGGTGAGGGGCAGAGGAAACCCATGATGGACGAACGCGTCATGCGGCGGGAGAACGAGTGCGGGCGGGTAGTCGTGGAGGGCCGGCTTGCTGATGGGGGCGGCCGGTGCACTCTGGTCGTGGTGCACTACCGCTGTCCCCGTTGCTGGATTGTCTACCCCCACGGCGTGGGCAAACTCGGAGTGGTTATCAACGAGCAGGACGCCACCACCTTGGCCCAAGGCATCGCCCAAAGCGTGCCGATCAACGGTCCCACCGTGCGCTGGGCACGGTGTCCCCACACTGGCCGCCTGCATGCGGTCAGCCCTCTTGACGCT
>DASQVB010000269.1:0-13851 GCA_035640975.1 Pseudonocardiaceae bacterium | reverse complement strand
CGGGCCGGAATGCGACCTGGTGAACTGCAAGATCGGCTAATCCACGGACGGCAGAGGTCGACGCCGGCGGACCAGGGCGACGCCGATGAGAATGAGCAGCGCGCCGACAGGCAGTGCCAGCCGGGCCGGCTCGTCAAGGATTGCGACTACCAGCTGTGCGGCGGTGAGGGTCAGCGGTGAGAGGCCACGGTTGGTCAGGAACCTGGCCGCGTAGACGTAGGCGAGGCCATAGCTCGTCGCTGCGCCGAGGCATGCCAGCACTCCCCCAACAGCACCCCCCGTCGCTGCGTTCCACGGTTCGAAGACGACCAGGACGCCAAGGAATCCGGCCAGGACGCCGAGGCCTCGGCGCGACGTGAGCCGGGTGTCTGCCCCGGCGGCAACGGCGATGAGGACGGTCCACAGCGGTGTGGTCGCGCTGATGACGCCGGCCAGGCTGGAGGACACCGTCTGTTCGGCAACGGCGAACAGGGTATACGGAATCGCGTTGGCGATCAGTGCTGAGACGGCGAGGTGGCCCCACATTGCTCGACCTCGGGGACGCGGCAAGCGACGGATGAGCACGATCGGGACCAGAACGAGCGCGCCGAGGGCGAGCCGGGCGAACGTGAGCTGTACCGGTGTGAACCCATCGAGCGAGAGCTTGATCCAGAAGAAGCCGGAGCCCCAGAGCAGGGCGAGCACTCCGATGAGTGCGGTGGCACGCACGACCTATTCGAGCAGAGCGCTGGCCATCGCGCGCACGTGCTTGTCCGGGTCGGACGTCACAAGGCGGATCGCGAGCGGCAGGACGTCCGAGTCATTCGGACAGCACGCATCCTTCTTGCACCGATCGCACGCCAACGTATGCACTGCCGCCAGCCGCACCCGGGGATGCTCGTCGTCGAGATGGGCCGGTACTTCTCGAGGTTCTTGATGTAATGAACGACGGCCGTGACGCGCCTGCCGCGGGTGTTACAACGCTGGCAGCGGGCGGAACCACTGCGATCGCCTACCGGGCCGGGCACTTCGCAGGGAAGGCGGCAGCGAAGATGGCCGTGAAGAACGCCGCGGTCGAAGCGATCAAGCTCGGACGATTCGGTGGGGAGTATGCCGGCGCGAGTGTTCAGTCCAGTGCACGCTGGATCAGGTACAGGATCCGGGAACTGTAGTACCGCACATCTCGTGTCAGCGGGAACTCGCTGCTCGACCGCCGGTGAGCTGAGGAGTTCCAGCAGATCGCAGCCATCACTCATTCAAGTTTCCCTGCCCATGGGCAGAGTCGAGATCGCGCTGCTCGCCGTCGTCCATGACCTGCACCGGGTCCTGCGTCGGCGTGCCCACGCAAGCAAGCATCTCCCCTGAGCGCCGAATCCCGGAAGAGGCCTGACGTGGTTCTTGCACCACTACGCGCCGGCGTGATCGAACCGCGCGATGTCAGGTCGCGCATCCCGGCCACGGCGTCGAACTTGGGCAGATCCGCCGGGCGTCGGTGCCGAACGTGGTAAAAGAAGGTAAAAGAAGAGGGGCCCGGCCGATCGGCCGGGCCCCTGAGAGGGAATGAACCTGTCTTGATTCCGATGTACGCCTAAATGTCGCGGCGACCACCTCCATCTCGACTGTTCCTCAACCTCCTGCGTTCCGTGTCCTGACCCTTGCGCTGCCTCGTGCGAGCGCCCCTGTCCCGTTTATCGTCGGGCGCATTTTTTAGCACCCGCAGCCCACGCTGTCAAGTCGCGAGCCACTGCCGTTGTCCCCGCATCTCCGGTTACGTGCGGTAGCGCCTCTGACGAATCCTTTGACTCCGGTCATCCACAGAGCTGGTGCGCCGCTGTGGATATGGAGGCGCGCCTTGACTGAGAACCGACACTTACGGGTTGTTTCGCGCCATCCTGAGCGGTTCGGCCACGACCGATGCGGCTGTTCGGCGTGCGGGCCGGGCTCCGAGGATAGTCGACCGGCGCGACGCCGCTACCATCCCGTAGGATGGTGGTAGGATGGCAGAAAGATGGTAGGGAGGCAACGGTGGCCGAGGTCGACAAGAGCGAGAAGATCACCATCAACGTGGGTCTGGTCGACCTCGGCCAGATCGATCTACTCGTCGACGAGGGCTTCTACGCCAACCGCACGGACTTCATCCGCACAGCGATCCGGCGCCAGCTCGAAAGCCGGGCGGCCGCGGTAAACGACACGGTGGCGCGCCGAACGCTGATACTCGGCACGCAGCACCTCAGCCGCCGTGACCTCGAGAAACTCCGTGACGCGGGGCAGACGATCGAGCTACGCGTCCTTGGGCTCGCGACGGTCGCAAACGACGTCAGCCCCGAGCTCGCGCTGGCGACGATCACCTCGGTCGAGGTCCTCGGCGCCTTCCGGGCGCCGAGGGCGGTCAAGGCAGCCCTCGCCACCCGAACCACCACCTGAGCTGTCACACGGCGCCAACCGACCGGTCGACGTCAACATCACACCCCCCAAGGGGCTCCCATGGACGACCACCGCACCGCTGACATGTCCGAAGCACTAAGGCTCACCCGCGCAGGACATCTGATGGAGGCGCTCGCGATCCTGCAGCGCACGCTCGGTGCAGCACCTCCAGCAGGATTGGGCGGCACCGGGCCGGGAATCCGCGGGCTGCCGTTCGGCGGCCCCCTCCCCAGCGACCACTACGTCCGGCCCATGGGGCTGCATGGCATCCCAGGCGCCGACGGGCTGCTCGACAAGCTCCGGGGCTTGCTTACCTCGAAGCCCGGGGCAAGCCTGGCCGGGGGGCTGACCGGCCTGCCCACCACCAACCGCAAGACCGCGCAACCCGCCGCGGCCGCGGCAGCCGCCGCACCCGGCGGTGAGATCCGTCACTTTGACCACACCGAGCCGGCCGGAACCAGAAGCTATGACCTCTACATCCCCACCGGCTACACCGGTGCACCGGTGCCCCTGGTCGTGATGCTGCACGGCGGCAAGCAGGACGCCACCGACTTTGCCGCCGGCACCCGGATGAACGACCGCGCCGAGCAGCACACGTTCCTCGTCGCCTACCCACAGCAGTCCACCGCGGCCAACAGCGGCGGCTACTGGAACTGGTTCTCCCCCGCCGACCAGCAGGCAGGTGCGGGCGAGCCAGCGATCATCGCAGGCATCACCCGTCAGATCATGGCTGACCACGAGGTCGACCCCGCCCGAGTGTATGTTGCCGGGCTCTCCGCCGGCGGCGCGATGGCGGCGGTAATGGCCGCGACCTACCCGGAACTCTACGCCGGGGTCGGAGTGCATTCCGGGATCGCCTACGGTGCGGCGCGCGACGTCGCGTCGGCGTTCGCTGCCATGCAGACGGGCGGCTCACCGGCGCCCGGCGGACAAGTGGCGTTGATCGTGTTTCACGGTGACCGAGACGAGATCGTAGCGCCGGTGAACGCTGAGAAGCTGATCGCCGCCCGGTTGGCCACGGCCCACACCTCGGTGTCAGACACGAAGCACCTCAACGAGCGCACCGGTCACGCCTGCACCTGGACCGTGCACACCGACGTCGACGGCGCTGTCCTCGCCGAGTCCTGGACGGTGCACGGCGGCGGGCACGCGTGGTACGGGGGGAGCCCGGTCGGGTCTTACACCGACCCGATGGGCCCCGACGCGTCCGCCGAGATGGTCCGGTTCTTCCTCGCACAGAGCCACCGGTCCTGAGCGACGGTGCGGGGCGGAGAGCCGTGGCCGAGCGTTTACTTTGCGTTGATCCCGGGTAACTGAGCGCAAGGACGGCCTTGGTGCTGGAGCGTCTACCGGGGTCGTCACAGGTGGATACGGCGTCCAACTGTGGACTGCATGAACTGGAAGGGATACATCAATGACTACCTCATCACCTGAGCTGACCACCCCGAAGGCGGGCCCGCCCGCACGCGTCGAGCACAAGCTGCACGCCAAAGCCATGCAAGCGATGAGTTCCCGCGCCGAGCCTGCCGAAGCCGACTCGCCGTCCTCGGAGCCGGCCGCACTGCGCCGAGACATCGAGGAGGTCCGCGGCGAGCGGGCCAACACGGTCGACGCGTTGGAGGCCAAGGCTGATGTCAAGAGCCGGGTGCAGGAGTTCAAGAAACAGGCAACCCATAAGGTCCAGGCGGTACGAGCCCAGGCGATGGCGAAGGCCCCGCGTCTGAGCGAAACCGCGCAACAGCAGGCGCAGCAGGTGATACAACGCAAGTCAGGCGCGGTAGCGGGCGCGGCGCTGATCGCGCTGGTGTTGCTGGCCCTGCGCAGACGCCGACGGGACAAGGACAAAAAGAATCCGCAGTCCCGTGGGTGGTCCAGGACAAGCCAGGACCGGCGAGGGACGCGGGTGCTAGCCGTTCTGGGCTCGTTGATGGGTTGTCGACGTCGGGAGAACAACTCGTGAAGATGCTCTACAGACCGCTGGGCCTGCTTGTCAGCGTGCTCGGCGGGATCGTCGCCGGCGCGGTGTTCAAGAAGCTATGGGCGACGGTTTCCGCTGAGGAGGAAGCTCCGCAGGCCACCTCACCGGATCACAGCACCAAGGAAGTACTGGTCGCCGCCGTGGTTCACGGCGCGATCTTCGCCGGGGTAAAGGCCGCAGTGGACCGGGCCGGCGCCAAGGGTTTCAAGAAAATTACTGGCGTCGAGCTCGGGACGTAGGCCCCGCGGTTGCCTGCCGGCTAGCCGCAGAAACGTCCAGCCGCGCAGCCTCACAACTCGCTCGAAGTGATCGAGAGGGAGGCTGGTTCATTTTTTGTGGCAGCGGTGGGACGCGGCCGACGTCTCGGTCTTTGACAGCGGTTCCTCGACTCGCTGGACTCCGATTGATCTCGATTCCGGTGAAGTGACGCGCTTCCCGTACACCGATGATCGACTCTTCGCGCACGTCATGGCCTGGGTCAACATCGAGCTGATAAAGAAGGTGGCCGAGATGGCGCAGCTACGGCGCATTGCGCGTGTCTCGCTCTGCGCCGGTCGTAGCGGTTCACACTGAGGTCGGCGCCCTGCGCGCCGACCCGCAGGGCGACCTGCTCGCCTGCACCGTCGGATTCCAGCTGCTTGCGGCGCCGTTCATCGGTCCAGCTCCTCGAGAATCAGTGGATAGGTGTGCTTCCAGGCGTCGCGGCCGAAGAACACGTCGAGATGGCCATAGCCGCTGATCTGGTGCAGCGTGTCGCGGCCCGGCCGGTGCTTGGCGAAGAAGTCGAACGACCGTTGCTGGCTCTCCGGTAGGAAGCACCGGTTGTCCTCACCTGTCAAGAACACGAATCGCGCATCGGTCTGCGGTGGGCCCGCCACGAACGACGACGGCAGCTCCGGCAGGTCGTCCACCGGCACCAGATGTCCGGCTCGGCTGCAGCGGTCCATCTGCGCGAAGAACGTCATGGGGCACTCCGAGAACTCCCCACGGATCCAGTCGTGGGTCGTCTCGTCGAGGTTGTCGTGCGACCACAGGGCCGGCCAGCCGGTGCCGTAGGTGAAACTGACCATCCGGCAAACGGAGTTGTCGCACTCACGGTGGGTCGCCCGCACGAAGGCGACTATCGCCCGAGACAGCAGCCCATCCGGCTTGTCTCCCCAGGCCGGCGAGATATGCGGCAGCAGGCGCTCTATCACCGGCGACCACCGACCGATTTTGATCAGGGAGAACCGGGGTATGACAGGGTGCAGCGACACCGCATTGGTGATCACGGTGTCGACCTCCGGCACCAGTCCGGAGACCGCAGCCATCGTGAACGACGTACTTCCCTGGCAGTGCACGATCGCCTTCAGCCGCTCCGCGCCGGTGGCGTCCAGCATGAACCGCACCGCTGCCGGATAGTCGTAGGCAGCCGCCTGGTCCAGCGTCCACGGCATCGGCTCGAGGTCGATCGAGGCCCGCCAGTTGAGCATCCAGACGTCCCATCCGTCGTCGAGCAGGGCATCGACGAGAGTGCGCGGCAGCGGCGGCCGAAACAGCTCGGCCCGCACGCCGGCTCCGTGCAGCAGCAGCACCGGACCGCGGGTGGCGGGATACCGGCCTTGCACGTGCACCAGGGTCAGCGCCGTGCCGTCGAGTGCGGTCAGCGGCAGCACCTCGGTGAGGTGGTCGGACCGAGTGGTGGGTCTGGTCTGGGTGGTCATGATGTGCTCACCTCTCGGGCTACTACCAGAGGGCTCTCGACCAGTCGGGGCGAGGGCAGCGGCGAAGCCGGCACCGGCCGCTTGCCGCCCGCTGGATCGTCGACCAGCTCCCACTCGCGGCAGATCTCGTCGATCACCAGGGGGTAAATCGTCAGGTCACCGTCGGGTGCGATGTGTAGCCGCAGGAAACCCTTGTGGTCTTCTACCGCCTGCCCCGACATCTGCCATCCGGCGACCACGCCGGAGCGCGCCAACAGGGTGGAAAGCGCAAAAGCCTCGGTGCCGAGTCCGGCACCCAACCCACCGGCGATCATCAGGCACAGCCCCAGCACGATCAACCCAGGCCAGTTCACCGGCCACGGGATGGCAACCGTCACGGCCAGGATCGTGAGCGCCACCACGAACTGCATGGCCACGGCAGTGGCCATGCCGGACGGCGCAGCACGGGCTTTCTGATCCCGAGCCCAGCGGCCGATCGGGCCGAGCAGCACGATTGCGCCGACGCCGAAGAGCCCGAGTCCAATGAACTGTGCGGCGTTGATCGGCTGCTGGGTGCTTTGGGTGAACCCGTACAGCACACTCAGCACGAGGAACAAGGCCGCATGCACACCCGCTGCGAGCAGGGGAAAACCCGGATTGCGCCGGCCCAACCAGTACTCCGACCACGGGTAGGCCAGCCGCTTGGCGAGGCTGCGGGATGTACTCGCGTCTGGATAGGTGGTTGGTGCTCGGGTGGCCGTCAGCGGTGAGTCGTCCCTATCGCGAATCCGCGCCGCCGCGGGCGGCAACACCAGGTCCCTCGGCAGCCGGTGGGTCGAGGACAGGTAGGCACCGCCAAGGCCGCAGGTCACCATCTGCCGGCGCCGCTTGTCAGGCGGCAGCGGGGTCTCTGAGTCGACCTGCTCCCCCGCCAGCCGCTCGACATAGCGCGCGTAGTGGTGCTGGTCACCGGTGAGCCAGACCCGGATCGACGCGCCGGTCTCCTCACGTTCCTCGGTGCCGGACCTAACCCTCGTGCGGATCACGTTGCGGTCGAACCAGTGCAGCGAGTTGAAGGAGTCGACGTCCTCGTCGGCGGTGTCCACCCAGGTGGGCTTCGCCGAGCAGACGATCACACCGTCACCTTCTTGCAGGTGTGCTGACAGGTGTTGCCGGAAGTACTCCAGCTGTGGCTCGTCGATGTAGCTGCCCAGCTGGCTGTCCAGCCCTACCAGCCACCAACGCTTCGGTAGCTGGACGGCGAAGTAGCTGCGGGTCTGCCTGGTCTGCCAGCCCCCAATCGGCTGGCGTTGGGTGAACAGCCGGAGGAACGACGTAAGCCCGTCGTACCAGTCGTGGTTGCCGGGCAGCGCGACCAGCAGCGGATCGTCTCCGCTTTGGGGTAGCGCAGCACGGTACGGACCCTTGAACCGGTCCTCGTAGCCCACCGCCGAGGCGGTCGGGTAAATCTGGTCGCCTCCCAGCACCAGCATGCTGCCGCGGTTGAGCTGGTACTCGAGGTCGGCGTCGGCGACCGTGATCTTCTCGGTCGCGATGGTGTGCGCGACCGTCGAGGTGGCGTCGAAGCTGTCGCCCAGGTCGGCGACGTAGTCAATCCACAGCTCGGTGGCCGCGTCGGGCTCCCGCAGCGGTGCTCGCAGTAGCCCGGAGCCAAGCGCGGCTTGAATCTCGCGCTTGTCGGAGTAGCTGGCGAAGACGCCGGCCAGCACCACCTTCACCGCGGTGCGGGCCAGCTCCCTCGGTGACAGCCACCGGACCTGATCCTGCGGCGTGAAACCGAGCTCATCGACGTGCAGGCGCAGCTCATGCATTCTCATGCTTGGCCTCCTTGCGGAAGTGTGGGCCATAGACCTCCCAGAGCTCGCCGAGGAACAGCCGGCCGAAGGACGTGAACGCTTGCGCTTTGCGCGGTCCCTCGCTGCGGAATGTGGTCAGCTGCTGGACGAAGTCGGGCACGAGGATGTTGAGCACTCCGGCTCCCACGACCCACGCCTGGTGGTCGGTTTCTGGCTGGGTGTGCCCCGCAAGAATGCGGACGTAGAGCGTCGAGGTGTCGGACCAGACATCGATGCCTGGGTCGTCGTGCACATCCTTGTGCCCTACGAGGGTCAGGTCGTTGCCTGCCGGATCGGTCAGGTGCAGGCGGTAGAGCATCCGGCGCGCGGTTGGGTCGTCACCTTGGGTGAAGAGGTTGAACCAGCCGTGGCGCACCGGCAGCCGGCCACCGAGTACGTCGCTGTCGACGTAGCCTTCGGCTCGGCCGGGATGGTCGCGGTTGGCCACGAACGCATCGACGTCATCGACGGTGATGGTGAGCCGGAACATCATCTTTTGGCCGAGCGAGCGGCCCCGCTCCCGGCCCGTCTTCGGGTCGGCCACATGAAGCGCGACGTAGCCCTTCATCTCCTCGGTGAACGCCAGGCTGGTCGGCTGCCGGGAGTGGTCAGCGGCGCGAGGGACGGGCAGCCGGAGCTCAGCAAACCCTCCGGCCGCCAGGGTCGCAGGGACCGCAGGCGCCACCGGCACCCGCGCTCGGTGAGCCACCGGCTCGGACAGGATGTTGTCGCATGCCCGGTCGGCGAGGGCAGCGATGGTCAGCGACGGGTTGGCCCCTACCGGGCCGGGCATCGCGGCGCCGTCGAGCACGTGCAGCCCCGGGAACCCGAAAACCTCGCCATAGGAGTCGCACACCGCCTCGCCGGCGTGCCGTCCGATCGGCGCGCCGCCCAACGGGTGCACGGTGATCACACGTTTGGTCCACCACAGCGGGTTGTCCATGAACGACCCGCCGAGGTCATCGGCGATGGCACGCATGGTCGAGCAGATTCGCTCGAAGTAACGCATGGAACTCTTCGTCGTCCAGTCGATGGCGAGCTGGCCGCGCTTGAGCCGCATCACACCATCGGGGACGTCGCGGCCCATCCCGAGCAGCGGCAGCGAGCTGTCGGACAACAAACCAGGCCCGAGCAGGGCGGCGAGATCCCGTGAGACGTTGCTCCGCGATCCGCCACGCACGGCGGACAGCATCCGGCCGACGCCGAAGCGCACCGCGCGCCGCACAGAGCCGCGCACCTGGGTGGTCTCGGCCAGCCAGTCGACGAAGCCCGGGTATCCAGCGTCTTGGACGTAGAAGCCGCGCCCGGTTGAACCCGCACCGTCGAGCTCGTCGCCGACCCGGATCGCGCTGGTGATGACCGGTCCTCGACTGCCCTCAATCGGGCGATAGCCCTGGCCCGTGGATCCCTGGCGTGTCTTGAGTATCAGGCCGAGCAGGTCGCCGTTTCCGCAAAATCGGGTGCCGAGCGCCTGGCTGAGGCCGGGCAGGGCGGCTCGGCTACGTAGCAGGAGATAGGTCGTGCCGAAGGTGCCGGCGGCCAGAACCAGCCTGTCGCAGGTGATGGTGCGCAGCGGCAGCTTGTCGGTCGCCGTCTTGACGCCTTCCCGGTCGCGTTCGTGCACGACATACCGCACCTCGTAGCCACCGCCGGCCAGCGGCGTGAACCCACGCACCTCGCACCGAGCTCGCAGGTCGGCGCCGTGATACTTGGCCCTCGACAGGTAGTTGTGGTCGAGGGTGTTCTTGGCACCGTAATTGCAACCGACGTCACACTCGCCGCACAGCCGGCAAGTCTGTCGCGGTAGACCGTGCACGTTGCCGTACTCCGCATTGGTGATCGGCGCCCCCGGCACGGCTGGCGCGTCCGCGCGTGAAGCGAAGGTGACCGCGAGTGGAAGCAGCTGGTAGTCCAGCCTGAGACGCGCGGCGCTCTCGCGCATCGCGACGGTCTTCGGGGTGTCGGGATAGGGGTACGGCGTCGCACCGAGCATCTGCTCGACCCGGTCGTAGTGCTGGTTGAGGTCGCCTCGGGTGACCGGCCAGTTCTCATACCCCCCGCCCGGAATGGGTGACTCGTGCACGAACCAGCGCTCGTCCTTGCGGAGCAGCACGTTGGCATAGATGAGAGAGCCGCCGCCGAGGCCGCTGGAGACGACGCCCTCCAGCCCGCGGAACGACCAGACGTCGAAAAGTCCGTGCAAACCCTCGCTGGGATCCCAGAAGTTACGCGACATGGCGGCCGGAGTGCGGGCGAAACTGCCGGGCGGATAGACCCGTCCACGCTCCAGCACGACCACCGAGCGACCTGCCTCTGCAAACCGGTAGGCAGCCACCGATCCGCCGAATCCAGACCCGACGACGACGCAGTCGACGTGTTCCACGCTATCCGTCCCTGTCGCTGGCCTGTTGACCATGTGAGCCTCCGACGCTGTATGGATCCCTCCCTGCATTGCAGGAAGAGGGACTTGTCCTCATCGTCTGGAGGAAGGAGGGCCAGCAAAGCTCGGTGATACGTCAGCTCACTACTCGATGGTGTGACTTGTGCGGCCCAATAGAGACAATCACCTCAAAGAATTCGAAAGCGGAACGGCTTGGGTACCCTCGCTTAACGGTTGTGGGGGCGCCGTTCACCCGGAACTCCGGAACTGCATCCGCAGGTAGGCGTCGAACACGCGGGCGCCGAGCAGTCGACGGGTATGCACGAGGGCCTTGGCGGCGGGGGTGACCACGTACCGGGTGCGTGGTCTGGTAGTGGTGACAGCGTGTTCGATCACCTTTGCGACCGCCTCCGGCGGGGCGGACAGGAGAGCCGACTTGTAGGAGTCGGCCATCTGTCGATCGACGGCGGCGTTGAGTGGAGCGTAGGGGCCGGCCTGGGCGGCTGATCCGGCGAAGGCGTGGGCGGCGGTGTCGCCGAATCCGGTGCGAACCAGGCCGGGTTCAATGAGACTGACCTTGATCCCGAATGAGGCCACCTCGAAGCGTAGGGCGTCTGTGATGGCTTCCACAGCGTATTTACTGGCGTGGTAATAGCCGCCGGCGGGAAAGACGAGCCGACCGCCCATGGAGCCGATGTTGACAATGCGGCCCCGCCCGGCGGCGCGCATCTCAGGTAGTACGAGCTGGGTTATGCGGGCCAGTCCGAAAACGTTGGTCTCGAACTGGCGACGCACTTCGTCCAGGTCGGTTTCCTCGATAGTTCCGTATTGACCGTAACCGGCGTTGTTGACCAGGGCGCCGACGGCACCGTGCTTGGATTCGACTGATTTGACAACGGCACGCATGGACTTCTCGTCGGTGACATCCAACGCGAGAATGCACGCGCCGGCATCGGCGAGGTGGGTGATGGCCTCGGTGCGGCGGGCGCTGGCGTAGACGGTGAGGTTCGGGTGGTGGCAGAGCCGTTGAGCGACGGCTCTGCCGATGCCTGATGATGTTCCTGTGATCAGTACTGCCGTAGTCATCATAATTCCTGGATGTTGGTCTGCGGGTGGTTCAGATCCGCAACGGGCAGCTCCCCCCTCCGTGGCTGCCGTTGCTCGCTGCGGTCATGGCGCACTTGTGCGAAATCGCATTGGCAGGGTGCTCGGACCGGTGATTCCAAGGTGGGGCCGGAAGACTACGGGCCCGTCCAGTGCAATGTCACCAAGCCGGGATGCCAGAATCGGCAGCGCCTCGCGCATTTCCGCGCGGGCCAGCCAGTTGCCGAGGCAGTAGTGGATGCCGCCGCCGAAGGCGAGTTGTGTGGCGCGCTGTGCGGTGATGTCGAACGGCGCGTCGCCGAAGGTGTTGGGGTCGGTGTTGGCGGTGGCGATGAATAGCGCGACGTGAGTGCCGGCCGGGATGTCCACGCCCTGGAAGGTGAAGTCCTCGGTGGCCAGCCGGGTGATGACTGGGATGACCGGGTTGACTCGCATCAGCTCCTCGACAGCGGTGCTGGCGAGCTCAGGTCGCCGCGCGAGCAGTCGCCACTGCTCGGGGTATTGGGTAAAGGTGGTCATCGCCAGGCCGAGCTGGTTACGCGTGGTGTCCTGGCCTGCGATGACCAGGGCGCTGAGCAGGGCGCGGATTTCGTCCGGGGTGAGGCGTTGATCGTCGGTCTCCGCGGCGATCAGCGTCGAAACGAGGTCATCGCTCGGATGCTCGCAGCGTTGCATGACCAGTTCGTCGCAGCAGGCGGAGAGGCCTATGACGGCTGTGTCGATGCGGTTTTGTTCCGCAGCAGCGGCCGGGCTGAACCCGAGTCCGATGTCGGTGGCCCAGCCGTAAAAGGCGTCGAAGCGTTCGGTGGGGATGCCGAGTAGTTCGGCGATCACCCAGGCCGGATAGGGGTCGGCGAAGGCGGTGATGAACTCGCATCGGCCGTTGCCGACGAAGCCATCAATCAGCTCGTGTGCCTTGGCTCGCATGAACGGCCGCAACACATCGACACTGCGCTGGGTGAACGCCGCACTGACCAGGCGGCGCTGCCGCTGGTGTGCCTTGCCCTCGGCGGTGAGCAGCGTCGTGCGCAGCGTTTCGACGAACGCGCCGGACGTGACACCATAGGCGGCGACCGTGTCCAGACTGCCTTGGCGCAGGCGGCGATCCCGCAGCAGTGCCAGACATTCCTGGTAACGCAGTACCGCGATCCCGATTGGGGTGCGCGCCCACCAGTTGGCGTCGGCGGCGGCGCGGACTTCGGGTGAACCGAAAGGGAACGCCGAGTCGAAAATGTTGAACAAGGCGATCTTATTGTCGTGGGAAATGGTCATCGCGACATCGCTTTATTAAAGTATTGTCTTGTACAGCCCAGCCCCTTGGCCGTCCATGTGAAAATTGTTGACGTCCTCTCTGCCAAGGTTGCCGACGCAATCGGCAAACCGCGATATACTAGAAGCCATAGCTACCCTTACTGCCTCAATCTCAGCGTGTCCCATTCACGAGCCTGGCTGAGCTGGGTGTTGCGGCCCATCCAGTTCGGGCATGATCTGCCTCAGCTCCGCGATGGCGATGCCTTGTCTCACCCGCAGCTTCGGCATATCGGTGGCCCCACTGGGGTTCGGCTGCTTCAACTAGTGACCACAGAAGGAGGCCTGCCGACGCCCGGTACGTACACCTTGCTCATCCTCGATCGTGTGAACCCGGGCAGCGAGAAAAGACTCGGCGGCAGTAACGTCGAAGTCCACCGCCGCACCGGTCTGACCACCGTGGCGGGACTGAACATCAGAGGCAGCTGCGGGCGAGTGCAGATCGGATCACCGAAGGCTGGCGTGCCAGGGCGCGCTGGGTGGCCGGTGCTCCTGGGAGCGGGGCTGAATGGACCGTGAGGGAAGCCGCATCAACTATGGCAGCGCGGTGGATCGTGATGCTGGTGCTGGCCGCTGTGGAGCTGGGGCAATGGGTACGCCGACACCAATATGACCATGGTCAGCGGGAGTGACGCGGCCCGGAACGCTCGCTCCGGCGCGGGAGCCCGAGGAGAGCCGAGTCGCCATAGTGGTGTGTCAGGGGCGCCGACGCAGCCGGTATCCCTGATTGTGGGTACTTCTGCCGGCAGCGCGGGCGTGGAATTGCGTGTGTTGGGTCCAGTGGAAGCGGTAGTCCATGGTCGGCTGGTCGATCTGGGGCCGCCCAAGCAGCGTGCCCTGCTAGGGCTGTTGGCGAGCCGGCTGGGTCGGCCGGTAATGGTCGATGTGCTGCTGGAGGAGCTGTGGATCGGGGATCCGCCGCCAGCGGCCATAACGTCGCTGCGGTCCTATGTGGCCAATCTCCGGCGAATACTAGAGCCACACCGGGCACCGCGGGCACCGGCCACGGTGTTGCGCACCGGTGCCCAGGGTTACCTGCTGGACAACCGCAGTGTCGACATCGACGTTCACCGGTTTAACGGGCACGCCACGACCGGACGGAAGGCATGGGGCCAGGGTGATCCGCAGCGGGCGTTGAGT
>DASQVB010000268.1:0-6402 GCA_035640975.1 Pseudonocardiaceae bacterium | reverse complement strand
TCCTCTCCCGCTTTCAGCGGGCTGAGCGGGGTGATTCGACCGGCCGTGACTCCGCTGATTGCGTTCGCCGTACCCAGGGGTAGGTGATGAGGGCCCAGATGGTAGCGATCAGGACGAGTCCGGCGAGGAGGTACCAGGGCCATGGGCCTAGGACGTCCAGCACGGAACTCGTCGGTGGCTTGGCGTTGACGAAGCCGTAGTTGGTTCCGGCGACGTAGTTGAAGACGAGCATCACGGCCACCCAGCCGACCGTGACGAGCAGCGCAATGCGGTAACTGCGCCAGTCTGGTCGCATCCCCGCCCCCCAGGTCAGGTAGATCGCGGCCCACAGCACCAGGCAGTGCATGCCGAAAAACGACAGGAACTGCAGGGACGGGAAGTCCGGACCATTGAGCTCCGGGCTGAGGAAAGCCTGTGAAGTGAGCGTCAGACCCCAGTAGTAGGTCAGCGCGAACGCCGTCGAGGAATGCGACCACAGCGCCCACAACGTGGCCATCGCCGCCAGGTCACACAGCGACAGTGGCAGTGAATGGATCATCCCTTCCTGCCCGGGCAACAACCAGTAGACCTCCACCGGCACCAGGAAGGCGGCGAACACCACCGCAATCGCCCGGCTCAGCAGCAGTTCGGTCGACGTGTCGCGGTACCGCCGGCCCAGGACCACAAGTGCCGCCGCCACCACCGCGAGTACGACGATCACCACACCATGCGACAGCCCGAAAGCCATGAACGGGCGCGCCGTCAGCAGCGGGTCCACACCAGCAAGCGTAATGGGACCGGGTTGCTCACCGCCTGACTCGGCTGTCCACGCTGACGCACTTTTGTCCGACGACGCCCGGTCGGCGTTCACGCTGCGTGGCGGGCTAACGTCGGCTGGCCACCGGTACCGAACTGGAGGTGGACATGCTGCTGACCGACAGCATCGACAGGGCCGTTGGGGTCCAGCACTCAGTGGTGGCCAACCACGTGCAACGGGTACGTCGTCGCCATCCCGGCGCCGAGCCGTCCGAGATCATCGCGGCCCTGGAGAAGCAGTACCTGGCCACGGTGACCTGCGCCGGAGCGGCCGTGGGCGCGTCCACCGCCACGCCTCGGGCCGGATCCGCGGTAGCGCACACACTCATCGCCGCGGAACGGGCCGCATTTCTCGAGGCGACCGCACTGTTCACGTTGGCCGTCGCCGAGGTGCACGGCATTGCGGTGCACGAGGTCGAACGGCGGCGGATGCTGCTGCTCGCGATCCTCCTCGGCAGCGGCCGACCGGGATTGGCCCGCAGCGGCCAGAGAGTCGGCCGGTGGCTGCTCACCAGGTACCGCGCCCAGCGCTGGATTCTGACGATCGGCAAGGTCCTGCCGTTTGGCATCGGCGCGGCGCTCGGCGCCGTGAGTAACCGCGCCTACGGCCGGATGGTGGTGATCGCATGCCGGCAGGTTCTCGGCCCTACTCCGGTCCCGGAAAGGCTGGTCATCACCGAGCACCGGCCAGGGACACCGGCATCCGTGGCGCTCACGAACGGCCAGGCGCCAGCCCCAGCGGCAGTTGGGGTCACCGCGGCGGCTTCGGTCGCCGGGAAGTACCGACCGCTGTTCGACTACCTCGCCGCCCGCACCAGTGATCGCGTCGAGGTCGACTTCTTCGATATCGACCAGATGGTGACCGGAGGACTCCCGAAGTCGGCGTCGGCGCAGCGGGGCTGGTGGAGTAACTCGCCTGCCCGCGTTCAGGCGAAGGCGTGGCTGGCCGCTGGTTTTCAGGTCACCGACGTCGACCTGGCAGCCACGACGGTGCGCTTCACCAGGCGCGACAGCCCGAGTTGACCACTCCGGGCGTTGGCGGCTGGCCGACCGGCTCTGCTGCGCCGGCCATCCCGACGAGCTGGCGGAAGGTTCGGCAAGGCCCGCTTCGGAGATCCGCTCGGCCCATGTCACGAACGTCTCGAGTACCTGGCGATGCTCGACGGGCGCGGAGACGATCCGCTGCCGGAATGCTTCTAGACCAGCAACCAGTTCTCCATGGCGTGATCGAGGCAGCACCGTGGTCTCAGGCACCGATGCATCGGGCTGGGCCGGTCGTTCTGGCTCCACCCGTTGCGGAATGACGACACGTTGTTCGCCGATTTGATAGGAGGCGACCGTGACCAGGTCGATGACGAGGCCTTGTGCCACCGCCTCGATACCCGACCAGCTTCACCAGCTCCTGCGGGGCCTGATCGAGCACGAGCACGAGCCGGAAGCTGCCGTCGCGAAGCGCCGCGTCCAGGTTGGTGCGGAAGTCGTCGGCGTCCACAGTCTCTGCCTGAGCTGACTCACGCACGACATCAAGAAGAGTACGGCCACCGAGCTGCCGCGCGAGGATGCGGCGCTCGAACTCCTCCGCACTCGCACCGTACAGCGCGGCGGCGTAGGCAAGCACCTGCGCGACAACTGCGCGCCGGGACTCCGTGTTGTTGCGCAGTTTCACCTCGATCACCACCGGTCGCCCGCTGGGCTCAATGGCCAGGACGTCAACGTAACCGCTACCGAGCAGGACCTCCCGTCCCAGCACGACGACCCGCGGGGTGCCGCCGAGGGGGAGGAGGTCAGGAGCCGTTGCAACGAGCTTTTGCAGCGTCAACTCGTCAGGGAATCCCGTCGGTTCCAGCAACTTCCAGCCCTCGGTGCCCCTCAGACCAAATCGCCGTGACGAATTACCTCCCAGAAGTGGGCTGCACAGCCTAGGCCAACGGCATGATCGGAACGCCTGCTCGCCAAGATCACCGAGGTCGCCCTTCCCGAGCTGGCTTCCCGGTCGAAGCCCGTCACCTCCACAGTGCCGCGACTGTGTAAGGGTCACGCCGACTAGACCCCTGAGACGGTGATCGGCCGCGCGGTGTGCTCGGCCAATGCCTCAAGATCATGCAGTTTGCTGGTGAGTACAACTGGGTTCGGCAAGGTGCTCGCCAAGGCCACGATGATCGTGTCGGTCGCCGAGATCGTGCCAGCCCGGCCTGCGCACGTGCGCAACCGTGCACCCTCACGTGGCCTGTGGCTCGTCCACGTCCCGTATCTGGCAGGCTCGGAGCAGCCGGTTGGCGTGGAAGTCACGACGGTGGCCCCCGGTCAGTGCTTCGCTCAGGACAACCGCGGGAACCTGCGCCGGCCAGTACCCGCGCCGCCACAGCTCTACTAGGCGGGCGCGCTGACCGACCAGCGCGCTGACACCGCCAGCATCCAGAATGATCGTCATGCCGTGCGGACTCCGCCTGCGGCATCGGTGCCGCCGGACCTTGCCGGTAACGCCTGGTCCGCCCACTCACGGGCGGCGGCCAAACTCCTGCAGGGGGATCGGACCGAACTCGGCGTCCAGATCGGCTAGGTAGGCATCCAGTTCAGCGATCTTGGCGCTCCAGTTCCGCTTCTAAGGCACCCACAGCCAGCCGCGAGACGTTCAGACCCGCCGCCTTCACCCGGCCCAACAGATCGTCGGGAACCGTGATGCTCAGCCTCGCCGTACGGGTCCGCGTGAATCAGAATGAGTGCCATGCTGCTCAATGCAAGCGAGCTCGCGGGTGTCGCCACCGGAGAGATCAGCCTGCTGTTCCGCCGCTGGCAACGAGCCAACGTGAAGGCAGGCACCCAGCAGCGCACCAGGATCGGCGTGGTCGTCGTCGACTCGGTCGGCGTGGTGGAGGAGCGCGACCTCACCGACGCAGACGCGCGCTCCGCCGGGCATTCTGACCGGGCCGCACTCCTGAAGGCACTGAGCAGGAAGGGCGACGGCGATATCCATCGGATCCAGCTCCACCTCGCTGGGCCCGACCCAAGGATCGCGCTGCGGGAACGTGCGGACCTCACCGAGGACGAGGTCATCGATATCCGAATCCGACTGTCCCGGATGGACGAGCGCAGCTCATTCGGCCCGTGGACGCAGGAAACGCTTCGGATGATCGCCGAGCAACCCGGTGTGCGGGCTCCAGAACTGGCCTTGAGTGTCGGTCGCCAGACGAAAGCGTTCAAGGTCGACGTACGCAAGCTCAAGGAGCTGGGCCTCACCGAGAGCCTCGCGATCGGTTACCGGCTATCCCCGCGAGGCCACGCCTTCCTGGACCATACCGGCGCACCGGCACCTCAGCGCTAGCCACAGCCATCCGACCGTGCACCGACGGCGGACACACTGGACATGACAGCCGGACACGCCGACAGTACGGTGCAAGCGTCGTCGCCGTGGCGACGAGGATGCCGAGCCGGCGTGCTAGCCGGTGTGTGCCGCGGTCGCGGAGATTGCCTCGATCTCATCCGCCAGCTGCAACACCGTCGCCCGGTAGATCCTTCCGGCGTCGGGGGTCAGCCAGTGCAGGTGCCCGAACACCTCCAATGTGATCAGTCCGTGCAGCTGGCCCCACCACCCGATGAAGCGGTGCAGCGCGGCGGGAGGCAGCACGCTTCCTGGTGGCGCAAACTTCTGTTGGGCGGCGATGAGTTCGGCGTGCAGCGCCGAATCGATGTGCTCGTCGGGCATTGCCCGCAACTGCTCCTCGGACCAGCCGGCAAACACCACACTGTGGAAGACGGTGCCGATGCGGGCCGCAGCCGGCACGGGCGCATCGCTCGGCGGCGGCGCTTGGTAGTCAGGAATCGGCGCACCGTAGATGAGCTGGAACTCGCTGCGATGGTGCACCGACCAATCCCGGTACGCCCACGATGTCGCGATCAGGCGGTCCCGGCGCGCGCTGATCGGGTGCGCGTCGCGCGCCGCCTCCAGCGCGTCGGCCAGCCCGTTGTGGCCGTCCTCGACCAGCTCGGTGATCAGATGGTCCCTGCTGGCGAAGTAATGGTAGAGCGACTGGACGCTCAGTCCCATGTCACGCGCGATAGCGCGCAGCGAGAGCCCGTCCGGGCCATCGCTGGCCAGCCGGCCGAGCGCAGTGTCCTTGATCTCCTGCACGACGGCGGCGCGACGGCGATCCCGGTAGCTTGGCACGACTGCAGGTTAACACTGTCAGCATGTCTTGACGGTGCTCGGTCCGCCGCCTAGCTTTATGGCTGTCCAAACTCTCGAACACTGTCAGGGAGATGCGGCGATGTCAGTCCTTACTCTCGCGGCGCGCCGGTCTTGGTCCTGGCATCGGCCGCTGATGGTCTTCGTTGGGCTGATGGCGGTGTTGACCGTGGCCACCGCGCTGGGCGTGTTGATGGATGACCGGATCTTGGGCGGGGCGCCGGTCTGGCTCAAGCCGTTCAAATTCGCGGTGTCGTTCGTGATCTATAGCACCACCATTGCTTGGATCATTTCCCGGATGCCCGACCGGCGCCGCTGGGCATGGCTCCTGGGCACGATCATCGTGGTCGCCTCGGTGATCGAGATGGTGATCATCGTCGGGCAGGCTGCGCGTGGAACGCACAGCCACTTCAACGTCAGCACCGCGCTGAATTCTGCTCTCTGGTCCACGATGGGGATCGCCATTACGGTTCTCTGGCTGGCCACCCTGGTGGTCGCGGCCTTCGCCGCCCGGCGCCGGTTCGGCGATCGGCCATTCACCCTGGCGATACGGTTCGGGCTGCTGCTCGCACTGATCGGGATGGCGCTGGGCTTCCTGATGACCGTGCCAACGGCCGATCAGCTCCAGACGATCGAGAGCGGCGCCACCTCGCTGGCCGGGGCGCACAGCGTCGGGGTGGCCGATGGCGGACCCGGCCTGCCGGTCACCGCGTGGAGTACCACGGGGGGTGACCTGCGGGTGCCGCACTTCGTCGGGATGCACGCGCTGCAAGCCCTGCCGCTCCTGGCGTGGCTGCTCACCCTCCCCCGGCTGGGGCTCGACGAACGCACCCGCAGCCGGCTGGTGATCACCGGTGCGGCGGGTTATCTCGGATTGGTCGGGCTGCTGCTCTGGCAGGGGCTGCGCGGGCAGCCGCTGATCGCGCCGGACGGGTGGACTCTCGGCGCGGCGTCGGCGCTGTTCGTCGCGGTGGCCGTAGCGGTGGCGGCGCTCCTGTACCGATCCCGGGATACCGGATCAACTCGGACGGTGGCGCGGTCATGACCGCCGACGCACGCTCGCCCGCGGTGTGAACATGTCGGCCGGGCACCTCTGTTTCGCGGTCGGCTGCTCGTCGCTGGGCACCTTCAGCAGTCGCTTCACCGAGTTGGTCGGTGTGCCGCCCAGCACCTACCGAGGCCAGACAGCTCGCGCGACGGCGGGGATGCCGTCCTGCGTGGCGAAACAGGTGACCAGACCGATCAGGAATCGAGAAGCGCGGGTCACCAAGCCGCACCTAGCGTGACCGCCATGGACATCACCATTCACGCGAGCTTCCTCCCGCACGACGACCCGGACGCCTCCCTGGCCTTCTACCGCGACACCCTCGGCTTCGAACACCTATGCCGGCATCCTCCTGGCCACCGCCGACCTCGACGGCACC